>DAICZM010000132.1 GCA_027311145.1 Ktedonobacterales bacterium | reverse complement strand
GTGACAAATCATCAAATTTAGAGAAATCGATCAATGCAATTGTTGGGATAGAGAGGTTACGTTATCCGCCAGTGATGTATAACCACGAGGTTGGGGAAGAGATGGTTAAAATTTTTGATACAATGCGATCCATTCCCACCTTGTTTTTTGTAGATCCTTGGGGATACAAGGGCCTCTCGCTTCGCTTGATAAATTCCGTTCTCAAAAATTGGGGCTGCGATTGTATCTTTTTCTTTAACTATAACAGGATTAGTATGGGCCTTTCCAATCCGGTTGTCAAAGAACACATGGATGCATTGTTTGGAGAGAGGAGAGCAGACGTTTTGCGGAAGCAAATTGAGCTACTAAAACCGATGGAGAAGGAACTGACTATCGTTGAAGCGATTGCAACAGCACTAAAGGAGATGGGTGGACACTATGTCTTGCCATTCGGTTTTAAAAACGAGCAAGGCAGCAGAACATCTCACCATTTGATTTTTGTTAGCAAGCATCCTCTGGGCTATAAAATCATGAAAGAGATTATGGCAAAAGAAAGTTCGTCATCTGACCAGGGAGTACCCTCCTTTGAATATAGCCCTGCCGATAAGCGTCAACCATTGCTTTTTTCTTTATCTCGTCCGTTGGAAGCACTTGAACAAGACGTGCTTACTACGTTCGCAGGTTGCTGTATCTCGTTTAAACAACTATACGATGAACACAATGTAGATACAAGGTATGTTGAAAAAAATTATAAAGAGGTATTAAGGAAACTTGAAGAGGCTGGTATAGTTCATGCTGAGCCTCCTGCTACAAAAAGAGTACGCAAAGGAGAAGTGACCGTTGGTGATAAGGTCCTATTTACCTTCCCCAAAAGATAATGCAGGTATTCTCTAAACAGGTAAAACATTTACATATGATATACTGTTTTGTTCATACTGTCAAAAGCCACGCAAGTTCCTCTTGTCAAACAGACAACAAAGGTATTTTTTATGTCAAACAACAAGCAGGTACGCTCTGCTACGATGCAACGTTCGCCTGTGCAACGTATGCGCACAGTTTTATCCGAAAGTCTCATTTTCAACAATCGTCCATTGCTCGGTATCTCGTTAGCGGTCTTCGCGGCCTTCACGGGCGTGGGCATGGTTGGGCCAGTGCGTATCCTGTATGCGCAGTCGCAAGGGGCTTCACTGGCGATTATCGACGCAATGGCTTCAGCGTATCTGATCTCGAATTTTCTTTTTCAATATCCCGTGAGCTGGTTAGCGGATCGTTGGGGACGCAAACATCTCATCATTATTGGCTTGTTGGTGCAAGCCTTGCTCTCTGCCGTTTATCTGTTTGTCAATGATCCTGTTTTGTTTGTTTTGTTGCGTTTCGTGGAAGGGATGGCTGGTGCGGCGATTTTGCCACCCGCACGTGCCTTGCTCGTTGATATCATTCCGCCTGAGCGACAGGGCGAGGCATATGGTTTGTTTAGTGCATTTTTTAATGCGGGCTTTTTGCTAGGACCTGGGATTGGAGGCATTGTGGCCTCCTGGGGCTATGCCACCGCGTTTATTGGTGCAGTATTGTTTCGTCTCGTTGCCATTGTGATCGTCCTGTTCATGGTACGCACTGCTGCCCGTACTGCTATAACTGTAGACACTCCACCGACACGAGAGATCTGGGCGGCACACGCGTGTGCGCTCTTTACGTTACCATTGGTTGGGGCATATGTTCTGGCTTTTGGTGATTATCTGTTCCTTGGCTTTGATATGACCTTAATGCCACTTTGGATGCACGATAGCCTCGGGGCAGCAGTCGCTGTCATTGGTCTGGCCTATGTGATGTGGGCATTGCCAACGACGCTGCTCTCACCCTTTAGTGGGCGTATAGCGGACCGCCGACGCCGCTCGACCTTGATTTTGATTTTCGGATTGGCCCAGGTTCCGATTTACATTGCCTATGGCTTGCTCAATGTCGTATGGATTATCCTGCTCTTCTTCATTTTGCACGGGATTGTCTATGCCTTTATTCAGCCTGCTGTAGATGCCAGTGTTGCCGCCGCCTCACTTAGTGGCATGCGCGCAAGGGTGCAAGGCTTATACACCACGTTTGGCCTACTCGGTGCCTTTATTGGCGCGAGCAGTTTCAGTTCGCTGTACAGTATCAATTTTCGCTATCCGCTTTTCGCGCTCGGCCTCGGCTATGGCAGTTGTGTGTTGATTGGTGGCTTGCTGATTCGGCGTGCTGAGCGGCGCACGTTGTTGCGCGAGGATGCCACGCTTGCGTAGTGTGAGGTATAGCCAGAGTGTCAGGCCGAGTAGTAGACTACCTAAGAGATACGCTCCTAGCACGTCGCTGGCCCAGTGGGCACCCAGGTAGATGCGCGATGGTCCAACGAGTATGACGAAAAGTGCGGGAATAGTCAGTACGAGGAAATGCCACCAGCGGTCGCGTTTGAGCAGAATCACGCCAAACGAGAAGAGGATTCCAAAATAGGCGAGATAAGACATCACGTGGCCGCTCGGAAAACTCGCTCCAGTCGCCTGACGAAAAACATCGACTAAATGTGTACTGGGACGTGGACGCGCTACTAACAGTTTTATCAAGACGTTTAAGAGCGAACTTACCACTGATAAGGCGATGACGAGGAGGGCTTCCAGGCGCAAACGGACGAGCCAGAAAATCAGCGCAGTTGCTAGGATCATCAGCCCAAAAAGGATTGGTTGATACCCAAGATAGCTGATAGCGGTCATCGTAGTAATAAGCCAAGGTGTTCTATTCTCTTGAAACTCTCTGGTGATGAGAATATCAATACCATCGACGGGATAGATATAGACAAACAAACTGAGTAGTGTAAAGAGAACAAAACCGCATAGGTAGAAAGTAATAAAAAAGCTAGTGCGTCTGGATGCCCGAAACCAGGAGACGCGGCTTTGTTGAAGCTCGTGTTGTGCTTGCTCAATAACGGAAAGTGGCATCTCTGTGGCGTGTTGTACGAGCTGGCTAGTGGTCTTTTTTTTCGGCATAGATTATCCTGTAGTGTGGTAATAGATATCTTTCAAGTTATTTTTAATACGGTTACCCCCTTTGAAATGTTTCGTTTGACGCATGCGAGCTTTCTTGTTGTCGTCAGTTGTCAATAGAAACCGGAAGGAAAAAAGGCCATGGCGGAGGTAGAGATACGGTCAGCACGTGATACTGATCGCGATGCGGTGCTGGCATTTTGTGCCCACACTTGGGAATGGGGCGATTATATTGAACTGGTCTGGGACGATTGGTTGCACAACCCTGAGGGCCGTATGTTGGTCGCGACGAGCGATGAGCAGCCCATTGGTGTAGGCCACCTGCGTATGCTTAATGCACATGAAGCCTGGTTAGAGGGTTTGCGTGTGGACCCAAAGCATCGTGTACAAGGAACAGGAACAGCACTCAATATGGCTTTACAGGCGGAGGCGATGCAACGTGCTGCAACGCATGTGCGTCTGCTGATCGAGTCAACGAATATTGCTTCGCAGCGTGTTGTAGCACATGCGCATATGCGGCAAGTAGGAGGTTTTGCGTCATTTCGTGCCGTGCCACAAAAGGACATGCAACGGCGTGGGGATGGCTCGGAGCAGACTCTGCGGGCAGAAACTGCTGATCTGGCTGAGATTATCGATTATCTCAATGCTTCAAACGTTTTCCCTGCAGTTGGTGGGCTATACTACGCAGGTTTTACGGCCTATGCGATTACGGATGAATTGCTTGAGGAGAAGATTGCGGCAGGGCAAGTCTATCTGCTCCGACGTTGGGAGCGATTGGATGGTCTGGCGATTGCAGAACAGCGAGCGGAGCATGATGGTTCGCGTCTCTCTATTGGCTATATCGATGGGATGACAATTGAGGCAATTAGCCTGATTGCCTATGACCTGCGCAGGCGTGCCTTTGCGCTGGAAGTTGAAAGTCTCTATGCCTACGCCCCTGATCTGGTGCTGGTGCGCGATGGCCTGGCTGGCATTGGCTACGAATGGAGTGGCGAGGTGTTCTACACCTACGAACGCGACCTCTATTAAGATCGGCAGGGCATGACACTCACAAGGAGTGTCATGCAAAAGTATCGTCATCTGAAGCGTGACAGCGTATGACGGTTCTTATTTATAATTCAAAATGACTTCCGGGTATTTGAGGCCTTGATAGCGTAGGAGCCAGCAGCCATAGTTCATGCCACCGCCAACAGCGGGCAAGGCCAGCCATTGTCCGGGATGCAGACGGCCCTGGCGGAGCAGTTCAACTAGAGCTGTAGCGATACTGGCATTTGAAAGGTTGCCGTAGTAGCGGAAATTATCGACAAGCTTTGCCATGGTTGTAGTAGGCCAACCATAGTCATTAATCAGTAATTCGCCCAGGCGGCGCGTGATGCGCGAGTTGGCCTGGTGAGGGACGATATAAGCTAGCTCGTCATGTGCAAGGGCTGCGTGACGACAGAGGGCATCAACGGCCTCCGCCATAGCGCGTGGAGCCTCGCGATAGACCTCTTTGCCATTCATTTTCGTATAGCCAACCATATATTGTGAGAGAAGCTGATTCAGTTCTTTCCCTTTCCCTTCGCGGTAGAGCTGACGGATTTTGGTGTCGACCTCAGCCATCTCGATGACATCTTTGCGTAGTGGTGTCTGGTAGAAGAGAGAGGAAGCCTGATTGGCATCTGCGCCATTAATAACATACGTATCTTCATCACTGCGCTCAAGCAGATAGGCGGAAGCCCCTTCACCGAAGAGGGAACTGGTTTTCCAATCGAGGACGTTCATAATATTGGGTAGCAGTCCCTCGGCAGTGACGAGCAGAAGCAGTTTGGCCGAGCTGGCAGAAAGAACCTCTGCGCAAACCTGGAATGCTTCTGTTTGACAGGCGCAGGCCCCTTTGAGCATCGTGGCGCGAATGGGCTTTAGACCCAGGCGCATCTGAACCATGCCCGCGACAGTGGGAAAGCCGTCGTTGTCGGAAGAGGACGCCCCGATAATCGTATCGATCTCAGAGGCATCGCGGCCCGCGCTGGCGAGTGCGCGTTGGGCGGCAACCACTGCCATATCGACCAATGTTTCATCAGCGGGAGCGTCAGGGTCTTCGAGTAGGCCGGGGGCATCGGCTCCAGCCATGGTGCGGCAGAGGGCAATGGTGCTGGCGCGCACGTGGCGCGTGACCAGCCCTGTGACGCGCTCCAGGTCATCGGCCTTGCGAGGATCACCAAGCTGAGTAGAAATATGTGCGAAAAACTCGTTTGTGATACTGCATTTCGGGGCATAATTGCCCAGGCCAATTAGCCGCACTTTTGCTTTTGTGTATATCTGCGGCACAATATACGTGTAATCAGGCCATTGACCTTCATGAATTCGTGTCATTGAATGCAAAACCTCCAGCGGAGAGGACGTTAAATAAAGTCTTGCACAAGTATAACATATCTGCTCATATGAGGCATGTTTCTTCCCGCGCAAGGCCATAGTTCTGTTCGTGTGAGAAAAGGAAGAGGGCGCGCATTTCATCAATCAAAATGCGTGCCCTCTTCCTTTGTCGGGATTTCTACCAGGAGTAATGTTGTCTGTTCTGTTACCAGCTATTTGAACGACGCTCGCGATCACGCCCACCATCACGGCGATCACGTCCACCATCACGGCGATCGCGGTCGCGGTCACGGCCACCGCGTCCACCGCCATAATTGCCACCAGAGCCAGAGCTAGGGCTAGAGCCGTAGCTGTTGCCGCTACTGCTACCGCTATAGCTGCGTGAGTCGTCACGGCGTGGGCGGGAGGCACGCTGAGCTTGGAAGCAATCGCTACAGTAGACCGGGCGATCCTCGCGTGGCACAAACGGAACTGAGGTGGGGCGACCGCAAGTGGCGCAGATCGTCTCATAGCTCTCCCCGCGTGGCGCACGTGAGCCGCCAGAAGTTTGCCCGCCACGGCGTGCGGCACGGCAACTTGTGCAACGAGTTGGCGCGTTTGTCAACCCTTTGCTGGCGTAAAATTCCTGTTCTCCAACAGTAAAAGTAAAGTCCTGACCACAGTCACGGCAAGTGAGAATCCGGTCCCTATAGCCCTCATTGGACATCATGGGTAATCTTTCCCCTTCTTGAATAGCGTCCCGCATACAACATATCTCTACTGATACACTGGTTTACGATCAGGACTTACACCTTGTTACAGCCTCTAACAGAGGGATAGGCTCCTGGTGGTTTTCAGGCGTGATTTCCTAGTATCCAGGGCGGGACCAGGCCGGGGCTAGAACTACTCATACCAGTTGGGGCAATACCCTTACCACGTACTCATTGTACCATATGCCTTCCAAAATTGCATTACCTTCTTCCACCAAATTTTGCGTCTTCTGGCTTGAATATTTTCTTGCGTGTAGCACTGTAGCAGACCTCTTGCATAGACGTGATAGGATGATAACAAATGTCTGTTCTCTATTTTGTATACCTGGAGGGAGATGTGGATACTGCTTCTGCCACAACACCACATAGTACTCGAACTTCACCGAGGCCACGCCAGGTACATACGATCACGGATCGTTTCTCGCTCAATTCGACTTATGTGGTAGATGATGGTCATCTTGTGGTTGTAGACCCGGGTTCAGATCTGCATGTACGCCAACTAGAGACTTATCTCCACCGTTTTTTATACCGTCGCACCCAGGATATTGATCTTATCGTGCTGACACATTTGCATCCTGAACATACTGCTGGGTTGGCATCACTGCTCCGTTTGTGTCATGCGCCTGTTGCCGCTTCCAGTGCGGCCTTGCGTATCGCTCAGTTTAATGCTGGTGAACGACATTTCGAGCCGGATATCACCCACCTTGCGCGCTCCGTATTCCCCGCTTATTTTTCCCCTGTGATGCTCACTAACTCTTCATATACACAACAGGTCCATCTAGTGGATACCTGGCTAGAAGATAAAGAAGGTTTGCCAGGACATGCCGATTGGCGTGTCCTGGCCAGCCCTGGGCATTCGCCAGAGAGTCTCTGTCTCTATAACCCCTTTACGACTGAGTTATTGAGCGGCGATACCATTGTGATTGCAGAGGAAAGAACCCCGCTTTTGCGCAGTAGCAGCAGTGCCAGTCGCCGCGTCTTAGAAATGACGCTGCACGTGCTGCGCACCCTCGATATTCGCTATCTCTATCCTGGGCATGGGCGTGCCTTGTTGGGCAAGAACCTCTTACAGCACGCGCTTGTACGGTAGTTATTGCTACTCAATACGTATTTTGCTGGGTAGACGTAATGGCATTGGCCCACTAATCGCGTATGTAACAGGTTGTGGTGTAAGAATGAGTGGCAATGGTGCGGTACGTGCATGCTGGATAGGGATATATTCGAGCCGGATATTGCCGATCGTCACGATGTCCCCGTGTTGCAGGAGTTGTGGAGCCGTCAGCGGCGCATTATTAACACGTGTGCCATTGCGGCTAGCCAGGTCTTGGACATAATCGCCATGCATCTGGTGCGAAAATTGGACGTGACGACGCGAAATCGAGGTGTCCTCGATCACAATATCGCTTTCGATGCCGCGCCCAATGGTGATCATTGGGCGGTCCAACAGAAAAATGCGACCCTCCAACTCACCCTTTTGAATGACCATAGCTCCTGCAGGAGTTGCCTGTGGTGTTGGTGTATTCATCTGGTCGAGTTCTGCTGTTTCTTGCCACGCGCGTGTCAGGAGTCCTTCCATATCGGAGATGGGCGTATTGTGAGCTATGTCGGAGCTTGCCATCTGTCCTTCTCCTATTTTATGATCTTGTAATGGTCGCGTGGCGGGCAGAATATTGCTCCCTGCTGTCATATATTCTAGTGCGGAATGCCATTTATGATGTGCCAGCGGGTCACTTAGTTCGGATGGCGCGTTCTTTCCCTCGGCAGGAAGAAAAATAAAGCGGTGTGAGCCAACTTCGATCTGCTCGTTTGCCGCTAAAAGCGCGGAGCCACGGATACGCCGTCCGTTGAGCAGGACGCCATTCAGGCTGTCACAGTCGGTGACGTAGACATGGCCCTCTTCCCAGGCAAGCTCAGCGTGGTGACGGGAGGCCATGTCATCGTCTAGCCAGATATCATTATCTTCATCGCGTCCAATGGTAATGATGCTACGTTTTAACGCGAGCCGCTGTCCCTGAAGGCGGCCTTTGCAATATTCGAGCCAACCCCAGGGCGTGTCATCACTGAAGACGAAGGGTGCTACCACACCGGGTTGATAACGCGGAGGCAAGAGGGCAGACGTTTTGTTGATGCGCGTGCTACGCTTCTGACTAGGAAGATGTGCGGATGTGGTGGATGTGCGTGGTAGTGTAAATAAACAGTAAGCCGAGGTTGTGCTCAGTGGCACAATCCAGCCCCAGAGAGCGATGTAGGCCAAGGCCACTTCGATCTCAGCTGTTTGTATGGTGGTCTGCTCGCTGTGGAAACGTAGATTGTACCAGACGAGGGCCGGCAGCAGAAAAAGTGCCCCAATCACACACACAACAATAGCCCCAGAGAGCTGGCGTGTTGTGCCACGCCGGAGGAATGAGGTGTAAAGCGTATTGGCGACTATTGTACACATGCAGAGTGCTAATCCGCCATAACAACCTGCATTAAACCAGATTGGAAAATCTATCGTACCCGTTGCCGTCTTCCTTCCCGTTCTACAAGCAGTCCTTAGATGTAAAACATTGGCCCAATATCAGCTTTGCGTGCCGTTTGAATTTGAATTGTATCAACAATAGTATGCTGGTGCAAATTTGTGGTATACAGCTTGTCGGCAGCCACGTTTGCAGAGTCACCTGCAACACCCGCATTGAGATCGACCGCGTCCCAGTACTCGAAACGGCTATCATCAGCCTTAACGGCAACGCCTAGAAAGGCATGACCAGGAATAATGACAATTTCAGCATGCAAGCCAATATGCTCAACTGCCGAAGCCAGGAGCGTTGTTAATTCGATGCACATGCCACTCTGTTGCTGTAGTACCTCGAAAGGCAGCTTAATGTTTTCGGTCACACCCGCGCTGCCATCGTTCCCTGTATAGGGCACGCTGGCCTGAATATAGTGAATGTGACCTCGCAAGGCGTCATAAATTGCATCAACCTGATCGGTAATCTGCTGTGGCGTGGCAGTCGTGTTATTATAGCCGACCATCGCTTGCGGTACAGGCGGTCGCTGTAAACTGAGATATTGGCTTGCGTTGGTGACAAGCGTGCTGACCGCCTTGTCATTGGGTGTCACCCAGGCTGCAATCTGCAAACGATTGGCCCAGGACCACTGCATTAGCCAGCGAGAATGGAGGAGAAGCGGAATATCATTGAGATAGTAAGTATGCTTGTTGCTATCAGTAATCACGATATGTAAGCTTGTTTGCAATTCACTGGTCATTGTGCGTAACACCTGTCCATTGGCAAGCAGCGGCGGCAGTATATAGACCTGCTGAACGTCGGATGTGGCTCGCACTGTTTGTGTTTGTGTGCCCGTAAAACTGCTAATGGTGGCACTGATGAACAGTGTGCGTGTGCTGCTACTGCTATAATCTACCGCAATGAGTGGGTAGTGAGTTGCGAGGTAAGAAGGGTAGAAGGCACTAAAAATCGCTTTGGGCGCATCGATGCAGATATGGATAGGTGGCTGATCGCTACAATAGTGCTGGCCAGCGATCACTGTTTGCTGGTAGCGCATATATGCTTGCGTTCCCTCAACAATATATGCCCCTGATAAGGCAATCAACACGAACAATATAGAAAATAGGAGTATGAATTTTTTGCGCATGAGTGTTACTGCCTCTTGCTGCTGTAGGCCTGCTCCATGCCCCATATCAATAGAAGTGGCCAATTTTCCCTGCTGTTGTGAGCATAGTATTTGTTACTGTTTCCCTTATCTCCTGCGCTAATGATACCATGCTGTGTCATGACGAACAAATCAATAGGACTTGTGGGTGGGTATGATCGATAGGGAGAACGAAGAACGACAACAACTTTTTATTTACTGTAACGTAAATACTAGCGAGATGTGAGAAAGCTTGGATGCACGAAAGGAATAGGCTAGGATGCAACAGATGGATGCAGGCGAAGCCGAACGCAAGCAGCAAGAGATGCCCTATGGTAGCTATGATGGCAACCAGGGCTATCAGCCACCCTACGAAACTGGTTCACCACCGCCTTATGAACAGCCGCCGATGTTTGATGACGCTTTTGTGGATGCCTTCGCGCAACGGCTCTCGCAGCGTATGGCGCAGGGACCACAAGGCAAACTTCATCCCCCCAGCGCAGAGAGACTATCGGCGCAGCAACGCCTTGCTCTCGCGATCGTCTCTGTGATTATGATGGCGGTCTTTTCGACGGGTATTATTGTAGGCGGAGGAGCCAGTCTTGGTGCGCTGATTGGTGCTGGCGTTCTTGATCTGGCAATTTTTCTGATCAACGCCGTCATTAACGACAAAGCATAAATGAATGATGCGCATTGGTCGCTCCCTACTTGATGCCAATTTTTCTGGTGAGGGCTGGCGAAAGCGGGTAGACACGCTCCTTGGGAAGCAGGTCTCTCGCTTTTGTTTCTTGTCCCGCTTGTAGCACTCCGTAGATTTTTCTTACTAATGGTGTCATGTCCTGGATATCAATCGTCCAATCGTTGACATATTTTTCGATGATGTGGCGGCTAAGGCCGACCTGGATGCTTTTGATGGGTAGGCTTTTGCCGCGCAGTGTTCTTTCGGGGTCCCATTGTACATACACAAGGGCTTGCCCAAACTGTGTC
>DAICZM010000131.1 GCA_027311145.1 Ktedonobacterales bacterium | reverse complement strand
AGTCGTACTCCAACGCGACTTGCCCGCCAAATCATTGTGCCGTGCCCCATCGCCCGCCGTGATCTGGTCTTTGCTGATGATATAGACATGTGTGGCATCTTCTGGACAGGCATAGATACGCTTGGTTTTGCCTTCGGCGAGCAGTAGCCCAAATGTAACGTCCTCGTTCATTGTAATATCACTCCTTCGCCTTCGGTAATATAGCCGACCGTGATGAGTTCCGGCAACAGGCTACGTGCTTCTATGGAGCCTTTTGGCGTCAGTGCGAGAACCATCCCGATACCCATATTGAAGGCGCGATACTGCTCAGCACGCTCGATTCGTCCCAGCCGGGCCAGCAATTGGAAAAGCGGTGGAACAGTCCAATGCCTGGTTTCAATGACCGCTTGCAGCCCTTGTGGTAACATGCGACTCACATTGCCTTCAAAGCCGCCACCGGTGATATGTGCCATGCCTTTGATAAAACGGCCTCGATCCGCCAAATAAGCCCGCAAACGGTTGATGTCGTGTAGATAACAACGGTGTGGGCGTAAAAGAGCGTCAATGAGCGGTTCGCCCAGTTCAGGGAAAACGGTATCGAGGGGATAGGGTGCGAAGATGCGACGGGCCAGCGAATAGCCATTGGTATGTAAGCCACTGGAAGGTAGACCAAGTAGCACATCACCGCCGCGTATGGTCGCCCCCGTGATGATTTCATCCTGTTCTACGATGCCAACAATGGTGCCGGCCAGATCGAACGCATTGGGCAGGTAGACATCTGGCATTTCTGCTGTTTCTCCGCCTAGCAGAACGCAATTGACTTGCTGGCAAGCACTTGCCACACCCTGCACGATCTGCGCGGCATGCACGGGGTCTAGTTTGCCCATCGCCAGATAGTCCATAAAGAATAGTGGTTGCGCTCCTTGTGTGAGCAGATCGTTGACGGAATGGTTGACAAGATCATGGCCGATCGTGTGAAAGCGTTTGGCTTGGGTAGCCAGGAGCGTCTTGGTTCCCACGCCGTCTGTTGAGGCAACGAGCGCGGGCTGACGCATTTTCTGTAAGCGTTGTGCGCTTAACACGCCCGCGAATGCGCCCATACCCGCTAGCACATCTTTTCCCTGCGTCGCCTTCACCGCCCGTTGCATTAACTGCTTGGCACGATCAGCGGCGGCAATGTCAACGCCACTGCTGGCATACGCTGTTCCCTCTTTCTGTGCGTTATATGCATTGCTTTCCTCTGTGTCAGCTTGTTTGGCGGCGTCTGAGGATGCCATCTCTGCTACATAGGCATAGGCATTTTTGAAGAAGAGCAAACCGTCGCCCATGCCGTCTCGATTGCCATGTCGGAGTGGGTGCTGTAATGCGTGAATGTAGCGTTCAGGGTGTGGCATCAGGCCTAATACGTTGCCCCGCTTGTTACATACACCTGCTACATTGCCCACTGAACCATTTGGGTTATAGGGATATTCGACTCCGCCCAGACTTTGACCTTGCGGCAGACTATAAAGCAAAGGCAACTGGCCGCCTTCTTGTAAAGAGGCCAGTGAGTCGCGTAACACGAGTTGCCCTTCACCATGCGCGACAGGTAATTCGATGCTGTGTTCGATGCCGCGTGTGAAGATGCAGTTTCCTGGTAGCGTGGTCAATGTGACCCAGCGGCACTCGAAAAGTGCGGACGTATTCTCGGTGAGAGACGCACTGAGGTGGTCGGTGGATGCGATGGCAGGCAGCAGGCCCGCCCGCACGAGAACTTGAAAACCGTTACAAATGCCTAGCACAGGGCGTCCCTCGTCAATGAAACGCTGTAGCTGGGGACCAAGATGGATCGTCAGGTTTTTTGCCAGTAGCGTTCCTGCCCCCAGATCATCACCATAGGAGAAGCCACCCGGAATGACTAGAAAATGGTAGTCGAGCAAGCGTTCGGGCGTTTGTACCAATTGATTGATATGCAGTAAATCGGTCTGAAAGCCAACCATGCGGCAGGCACGAGCCGTCTCACGATCACAGTTAATGCCCGGTGCGCGTAATACCAGTGCGCGATATACCGCGTCTTTTGCATGTGGCGCATTGGATGATCTCAATTGTGTCTCTACGATGTCTGTCACTCCTGTCCCCCTTTCCAGGCGTCTTGCAGGTCTGCGACGGGCAGATTGATCAGTTCTTCTTCGCCATCGCGCACAATAAAACGGCTGATATTTGTCACACGCCCAATATAGGTCATATCTTGCACGCCGTGTCTGCGCATGTGTCGTTCAAACGTGCCCAACTGTTCCGGCGTGATCTCGATGAGAAAACGCGAAGCTGTTTCGCTAAAGAGGCGCACGACGTTGATGCCATCTTGAGACATCGGAGCGTTTGTGGCTTGTATCTGGTGAATGTCCAATTCCATGCCAAGTAGGCCGGCTAAAGCCATCTCTGCGGCTGCAACTGCCAGGCCACCCTCAGAGAGGTCGTGGCATGCCTCTAGCAGGCCCAGGCGAATTGCCTCGCCCAATGCGCGCATCGTTGCGGCGGCGCGCTCGATATGGACCTTTGGCACACTTGTGCTAGGAAGGATGCGGTCGAACGAGACGCGATCAATCACCTCGCCATAGTGTGAACCTTGCAGCTCGTTATGTGTCATGCCGATCTGGTAGAGCAGGTTGCCCGGTGTTTTGAGTGCCATATCAATGGTGTGGGCGGCGTCATCGATGATGCCAACTGCTGAGATGACCAATGTCGGTAGAACAGGGATGCGTTGATTTTCAGCGCGAAACTCGTTGTTGAGGCTATCCTTGCCGGAAATGAAGGGCGTGCGGAAACCCACTGCTGCGTCATAACAGCCCTGTACCGCACGTACAAGCTTCCCCAGCTGTTGTGGGTCGCCCGGATTGCCCCAGCAGAAGTTATCCAGCAATGCGGCGCGTGTGATATCACCACCAACTGCTGTCAGGTTGCGCAATGCTTCGTCAACCGCGTTAGTTGCCATATGATAGGGATCAATGTTGCCGTAGAGCGGATTGACGCCGTTGGAGAGAACGATGCCGGCCCGTGTCTCCTCGTTGTCCAGGATCGGTTGTAGTACCGCTGCATCGCCTGGACCGTTGCCAGAGCGTCCAACGAGCGGCTTCAGCACGGTTGCTCCCTGAACTTCGTGATCGTAGCGGCGTACCACCTGCTCTTTTGAAGCAATCGTGGGATGGCGCAACAATGCCAACAATGTTGGGGCATAGTGCGTGCTATACAGGGCGTGTATGTGATTGCTTTCGCTCACCTCATCAAGTGTGTTTAGTGGGCGTTCATCTGGCGCGGAAGCGACATGCTGCCAAATAGCCTCCATGCTACGCGGTGGTCTGCCATCGTGCAGGAAGCTCATCTCTAGATCAGCGACGAGCCGCCCTTGATAAGAAACGGTTAAGCGTTTATCTGCGGTAAATGTGCCGATGATGCTGGCCTCAACCTCCTCGATCTCGCAGAGAGCTAAGAGGGCGGTGAGATGCTCAGGCGGGACTGCCAGAACCATGCGCTCCTGGGCCTCGGAAAGCCAGATTTCCCAGGGGGCAAGACCCTGGTATTTGAGTGGGGCATGGGCCAGCTCCACGGACACACCCGTCTCTGCTCCCATTTCGCCTACTGCTGAGGAGAAACCGCCCGCGCCACAGTCGGTAATAGCGTGGTAGAGTTGACGATCACGAGCCTGGATGATGACATCAGTCACTTTCTTCTCCGTGATCGGTGCGCCAATCTGTACGGCTGTACCCGCACGTGCATTAATCTCGCGGCTCATCTCGCCCGATGAGAAAGTTGCGCCATGTACACCGTCGCGTCCAGTGCGTCCGCCCAGCACAACGATGTGGTCGCCCGCTTGTACTGCGTTGGGATGGCTGCCGTGTGGCAAGAGACCCAGACACCCACAGAAAACGAGCGGATTATAGAGGTAGCCGGAATGGTAGAGAATAGCTCCGTTGACGGTTGGAATGCCCATCTTGTTGCCATAATCGCGCACTCCATTGACGACACCGCTGGCAATTCGGCGCGGAGCCAGCAGGCCTACAGGCAGAGCATCAGCGGGAATGTCCTGCGGGCCAAAGCACAGTATATCAGTGCAGGCAATCGGCTGAGCAGAAACGCCCAGCACATCGCGAATCACGCCGCCTACGCCGGTGTTTGCCCCGCCAAAGGGTTCAATGGCTGATGGGTGATTGTGCGTCTCAACTTTAAACGCGATATCCTGCGTTTCTGTGAAGCGCACAATGCCAGCGTTATCACTGAAGGCTGAGACAAGCCAGTCGGGTCTGATTTCTTCGGTTGCACGCATGATGTAGCGTTTGAGCAGGCCGTGAATGGTCTCACTCGCAACGATGTTACCCTGTGCATCAATCTCGCGGTAGCTCACTGTCGCCTTAAAAGTTTTGTGCGAGCAGTGTTCAGACCAGGTTTGGGCCAGCGTCTCCAGTTCAACTGCGGTCGGTTCGCGTCGCTGTGCATGAAAATATTGCTGGATGGCGCGCATCTCTTCCAAATTGAGAGCGAGCAGACCCGTATGGCTTAACGCGAGTAGTTGCTCACCATCCATCGTGGAGAATGGCATGGATGCGATGCCTTCCGTGCCCGCTGAGGATGGTAGGGATGAAGCGTCTGCCGTGCCTGCTGAGGCTGCGATACGTTGCCTCTCACCAGGTGGCAGTGGTGAGTAGAGTTGATAGTGCTGAATGACTGGGTTATACAGGAGGGCCTGTGTGATGGTGTGCGCATCGGCCTCGCTCAAGCGAGCATCTAAGCGATAACGCAGGCCTGTTTCAACCTGCTGAATGCCGATGATGCCAAGCATCTGCGCCCCCAGTAGAACACTCTCGGCCAGCGTATCCGTGACGCCAGGATGAAAAAACACATCAACAATATACTCTGTTGATGTGTTTGGTCCCTCTTCCACAAACTGTATAGGCTCCGCGTGCTGTACTATTGGGTCAACGAGCAGTTGATGGAGCAGTTGATGGAGCTGAGCAGGGCTGAGATCGCCTGCGAAGCGGTAGAGGTGAGCGGTACGGATATGCAGCGGCTCGGATGCGGTGGAGAGTGCGGCAAGCGACGACAGGTGTTTTTTGGGTAAGTGGTATATTTCGTGCGCGATCTGGCGAGCATGAACATCATAGCGTTCCTCGATGGCGCGTATCTCTATCTGCTGTAGTGTCACGATCCTCTTCCTGGAATGCTGCAATACATAAGTATCTCACAATGAAATGTCTCATCCGGTGGGACATGCCTATTGTACCACCTTCTCTAGCGGCATAGCAAATTACGCGGAAGGTGAGGGCAGGAGGGTAACAGACGAGCAGACATTTCTTTGTTGGAATTGTGACAAATGTTGGAAAATTGTGATAAAAATGGTACAAAGATGTGAGTAGACTACCTGTATTTTCACGTATTGTATGGCATACTTAGTAATACAGACATCCTGCCCCACAAAGATGCTCTGCTATTGGCTGGGGTATTTTCTCCCCAGCTTTTATTTCGTCTATTGTTGGACAGTGTGCTGCCTAGCGGACAAGCACGTATTGCATGCCGCCCACCTGGCGCACCATGCCCTTGAGTTCCATCATGGTGCGCGTGGAGGCGACTAGATGCGCGGGCAAGTCGACCTCGCGTGTGATCTCATCGATATGGTGTGGCTCGTGACTCAGGTGTTGCAGCAGTGTGCGCTCTTCGGCATTTTCGGGCAGAACGGCTTGAGCCTCGACCTGTGCCGGTAGCATAAAGAGATTAAGGTGTTCCAGGATGTCGGTGACGCTGGTGACGGGATGCGCGCCATCCTGGATGAGTTTATTGACTCCCGCACCACCGGGCGAGAAGATGCCGCCCGGCACCGCAAAAACCTCGCGCCCCTGGTCAAGGGCGGAACCCGCCGTGATGAGGGCCCCACTTTGGGGAGGAGCTTCTGTCACCAGCACGCCGAGCGTGAGGGCCGAGATGATATGGTTGCGCGCCGGGAAATTGCCTTTTTCCGGTTTTACCCCAAGTGGGAACGGTGTGATGAGCGCGCCCTGCCCCGATTCGATAATACGTTGCGCTAGACTATAATTGGCCGCCGGATAGATATAATCGAGACCACTGGCAATGACCGCGAGAGTGCGCCCGCCCGCATCAAGGGCGGAGAGATGGGCGACCGTGTCCACGCCAAGGGCCAGGCCACTGACAATGGTGATTTTGCCTCTGGCAAGCTCGGCGGCGAAGCGTTCCGTGACCTGCCGTCCATAGACGCTCATCCGCCGTGTACCGACAATGGCCAGTGCGTAGTGGCGATCATCTTCAGTCAGCATCCCACACATATAGAGTACCGGTGGGGCATACTCGATCTTCCGTAACAGAGGGGGATAGTCGCTATCTTTCCATGTGATGACGCTAATTTTGAGCTTTTCGAGGCGTTCTAGCTCGCGCTCTGGTACGATGCTTGCACGCTGGTGCAGAAAACGGGCGATAATTTTCTCTTCCAGTCCTGCTTGTGCAAGCTCTTTCTCGTTGCCCTTCCATGCTGCCGCAGCGTCACCATGAAAGGCCGTGAGTAGCAGACGAAAGCGCACTGGCCCAATACCCGTCACACGGCTAAAGGCAATCCAGTGGGCCAGTTCTGTTAGCGACATCGTATCCGCTGGATAGTAGTGCGCTGCGGCGTCAGATACACCATTACCACGTTGCTTCTTACCCATGTACAGAATTTCTCCGTTCTCACAGCTATGTTTCTCGAAAATAGCTGTGACTTGACGATTATTATACCACAGATTATTGCAGTAGTATACCCGCATTTTATTGCATAACACCCGTGTCACGCTGCCTGTAGGTGTCATGCTTCGCATGCTTATGCTATACTATGCTTGATCGTTAGCGATATATCGCGTGTAGGGCCGATAATGGTGATGAACAAAATGATGTATCTGCGATATGAGGTATTGTTGATGTATCTACGATGTGACGTATCGTTGATGTATCTGCGATATGCGATGTCTTCGATATGAGGTATCAAGGAGCGACTTATGCACCTCAAAAAGCTGAGGTATTCTGTAAGTGTACTAGTATGTTTGCTTGGTGTGGCTGTGCTGCTGGCTAGTTGTGGAAGTGTGACGCAGAGTCAGACGAAAACCACTTCGGCAACGCCCACTCCGACAGTGAACACCGGGCAGCAGATTTTGGCAGCGAGCGCGCTGAAGTTGCAGCAAGCGACAACGCTACATGGCCTGTTTGACACAACTATTACCAGTCCAACGATGAGTGGACGTGTCAACACAGAAGTTTGGACAATGAAGCCCGCGCAGAACCGAACGCTTGTCGTGCAATCGACAGCGGCAAGTCTGGCTGTGCAGGGAGCGATTACCGTCAATAACGGGAAACAGCTCTGGCAGTATGACCCACAGCAGAAAGTTGTCTATACAGGCCCAGTAACAAACACCACAGGGAGCAACGCGTCGGGCGCAAATAGTGCGAGCAATCTGCCGCTGGGCTTATTACAAATTGTCTTTACGCGCAGCGATGCCACACTGCTCTCTTCGTCGGCAACCAGTAACGGGCAGGCTGCGTATGAAATCCATGTTGTACCGCAAGCTCAAACGACGGGTAATAGTGGCGGGAGCAACGCGACCCCTGTAGCTGGCAATCTTGGTAATCTCAACTATGATGGGAATATCTTTATTGATAAGGCGACTCAACTGCCCTTGCAACTGAACCTGAACCTGCAAGGCATTGGGCAAGTACTGCTCAATATTATGAAAATGGAGCTGAATCTGCCTATTCCTACCAGCATGTTTACCTTTACGGTTCCTGCTGGTGTCAAAGTCTTGCCGTTGCAGCAGGCCAATCAAGGTGGGGGCAATGGTTCTCTGACGTTGGCACAGGCCCAGCAACAGGCAGATTTTCATTTACTGAGCATTCCCACAAACCTGCATGAGTATGTTTTGCAGGGTGTTGATGCGCTTGGTGCGCCTGGCAACCAGCTTTACACACTGAATTACATGTATAACGGGCAAAGCCTTACGCTGGTCGAGGGCCGACCGTTGGCGAATGTGCCACCTGCAAGTGGCCAACAGGTCAAAGTGCGTAACACAACAGGAACCATTTCAAGCATCAATAGTACGACGACACTGGCTTGGAGCGAACAAGGCGTTGGTTTACGTCTCTCTGGCAATGGCTTGAGCAGTGTGCAACTACTTGTAATTGCCAACGTACTTGCTTAAGATTTTCCTTGTTGGACAGCATCCTGGTCCGTCAGCTATCTTCTGCGCAACCAGCAGCAGTCTCGTGGGAACTTCTACAGAAGTTCCCACAGATCGTTGAGTGTTCCCTGGACTATACTACTACTCGTGCCTGCATAAATAAAGGCACGTTGGAATTTGTCGGACCAGAGGATAGATGTGGCTGCACGTGCTGGAATGAGCGCGTTGCCATTGCTATCAGTCGGTGTTGCATTGTCCCAGGCATTTTGTACAGGGGTAAAGGCCCAGAGCGTGGCATCCGGTAGGGCTTGTCCGCCGATCCAGCCGCCCATGACGAGTAACACGTTATGTGTACTATCCCAGGCCATTGAGGCTTGTTGGCGACCTGCGGGGCGTGTTGTGCCTGTGATAGAAATTTGTAACCATCCCGTTTTGTTTGTGTAAGACCAGAGGTCAGCGGGCAGGCTAGTACTGCTGGTGATGCCACCAAAGAGGTAGAGGCGGCTATCTAGGCTGTCCCATGCTAGTGCGTTATAGGCACGCGGACCGGGCGGAGTTGTGGTCGCGATCTGTTGCCAGTTACCATGTGGGCCTGGTGTGTAAGACCAGAAATCGGCCAGGATGCCGTTGGTGTTTATGCCGTCAAGCAAGAGCATCTGATGTCCCGTCCAGACGGCACTGCTCACGCGCATGCCTGGCGGGTTATTGCTGCACTGTAGGGTATGCCAGCTATTGCTTATGGGTGTGTAGGACCAGAAATCGCCGAAATAGTGACCGTTGCCATCCGTTCCACCATAGAGCAAGAGTTGCTGATCGAGTGTATCCCAGACCATTGCAGCATTTATGCGACCAGTTGGGATATTGCCACAGGTGCTTGCCACTTTTGTCGTGGTGGGAAGCAGTTGTTTCCAGCTATTCGTAACGGGATTATAAGACCAGAGATCATTTTGCAGATCGCTGTTGTCATCGATGCCTCCAAACAAGTAGAGCCGCCCATTTTTTTCGTCCCATGCCATACTATGTCCTGCCCGTAATGTGATAGGCGCACTTGTGGATGAGAGTGGGAGAGCCGCGTAGTTAGGAACTTGTGGCAGACTGGGTGTTGTGGCGGTAGGAATGCCTGCTGGCACAGGGCCAGTAGGTGGCGTTGTGGGCAGAGGTAGAGGTGCGGGGGCAGGGGTAGGGCTAGCAATAATTGCCGAAGGTAGTGAGGGCGCAGCAGTTATTTTCAAGGTAAAGATGAGCGCGTTATCCGTCAAGGGTATGGTAGAGGTCTGTGGTAGTTTGCCTAGTAGTGTGAGTTGTGCTACATAAGTATTGGGAACGAGGGTTTGGGCACTGATTGTGACGCTCAGGAGTGTGCTTGCGCCATTGGCGAGCGTTCCCTGGTCGGGCGAGACGATGAGCCAGGATTGCTGGCTATACATGCTCCACCAACTGAGCGATTGTCCGCTGTGATTCGTGATCGTAATTGTTTGGGTGGGTAAGTTTGGGCTACCCTGTTGTACTGCGAAGGTCGTTCCGCTCACATTGACATGGACAGCATTCAGTTCGGCCTGCACCTGCACGGTGACAGCGATATATTGTGGGATAAGTCCTGGTCCTGTGATGATAACGAGAGCTGTGTTGGTTCCACTTGGAAGACCATCGCTATGGCTGCGAAAAGCCAGGGTATAAGCTTGGTTGGTATGGAGCAAGCCACCGCTACTGGAGAGCGTAAGCCATGAGGGGGAGCCTTCAAGGGTGGCAGACCAGTGTAAGTCGCCTTTGCTCGTGTTGCGCAATTGGATTGTCTGTGTCTCGTCATTTAACAAGTGAACAGTGGTATTACTGAGGGTGAGGGATGGATGTGGACAGGAACCAAATGTGCAGGAATTGACAGCATAGGTTGCACCGAATGTTCCGCCAGAAAGTAAAAGGAGCGCGAATAACAGCAGGGTAAGTGTGCGTTTGATGCCGTGTGGCGGATGTAAACGTGCAGAACGATGTTTGGTGGGCGGACTTGCTGTCATTGTTTCGACGTGCGCGTGGGGTGAAGTGATTGCCACAAGGGGATGTAAGAGGCCATCTTCGACGGGGTCTGGCTTTTCAGTTGTAGGTATGTGAGTTGCAGAAAGTAGATCATCGGAGGTGGCGAGATAGGTGGCGTATGCGGCCTGCTCAACGGCAGCGCGATATGCCTGTGCAAACGTGCGTATATCTGGGTAGCGCGCGGCAGGGTCTTTGGCAAGGGCACGCAAGATGACATCCTCAACCTCAGTTGGGATTTGTGCTTGAAATGAGCGAAGAGGAGGAGGAACTTCCTGAATATGCCCATGCATAATTGAGTAGAGGTTGCCTATAAAAGGTACGCGCCCGGTGAGCAATTGATAGCAAGTGACGGCCAGGGCATATTGGTCGCTAGCAGCACGTGGTTGTTCAAGCCATTGTTCAGGGGCAGTATAGAGCGGTGTGCCGACATAGCCACGCAGGGAAGCATGGGTATAGCCTTCGAGGAGGGTAGAGACGCCAAAGTCTGCCAGCATGACACGATCTTCGGCATCGAGCAGGAGATTGGCGGGTTTAACATCCAGATGAATAATATCATGCTCATGAGCATATTGAAG
>DAICZM010000130.1 GCA_027311145.1 Ktedonobacterales bacterium | reverse complement strand
CGACGATGTCATGCGTAGCAGCAACCGTCTGGTCGTGCTGGTGGCCCAGAAAGTGGCCGATATGGAGCAAGCTGGGCCGAGTGACATTTTTCAGATGGGCACGGTCTCGCGGGTTGGGCGCATGTTTCGTATGCCGGATGGCACGATTCAAATTGCTGTACAGGGCCTGGAGCGCGTGGTGATCGGCGATTTTACGCAGGAGAAACCATACCTCGTGGCCCATGTTGCGTTAAAACCGGATGTGCAGGAGGATGATAACGAGACCGAGGCGATGAAGCGCAATGTCATTGGCTACTTTCAGCGTCTTGTAGCCCTGGTGCAGAATGTGCCGGAAGGCGTTGCAGCCGCTACGCTCAACCTGGAAGAGGCGCGTCAGGTGGTCTATGTCATTGCGACCTTCTTGCAGATGGACCTGGAGTTGCGTCAAAAACTGCTTGAGCTGGACTCTGTGCGTGCTAAATTGCAGGAATTAAGTGCTTTCCTTACACATGAGCTTGAAATTCTCGAATTAGGCAAAAAAATTCAGAGCAGCGCGCAAGAAGAGATGGGCAAGATGCAGCGCGAGTACCTGCTGCGTGAACAGCTCAAGGCAATTCAGCGCGAACTGGGTGAGGAGAGCGAAGAGCAGGCAACTGTCAACGAATTGCGCGCTAAGATCGAAGAGGCGCACATGCCTGAAGAGGCGTTGAAAGAGACCAATCGCGAGCTGGCGCGTCTGGAAAAGTTGCCGACTGTTTCGCCGGAGTATAGCATCATCCGTACTTACCTGGAATTGCTGGTCAGTCTGCCCTGGAACAGGAGTACGGGCGAAAAAATTGATGTTCCCTATGCGCGCAAGATTCTCGACCAGGACCATTACGATCTGGAAAAAATCAAAGACCGTATCTTAGAATATCTGGCCGTGCGTCGCCTGAAGGAGGAGCGCAAGGCTGCGGAGATGGAGCGCGCACGCGAGGCAATGGCGAGCAGTGATGGTGGGAGCGAGGCGCAAGAGCGAGTTCCCACACAACCACTCTTGTCGCAAGAAGCAACGCGCCAGATCAATCGTGAGCCAATTCTATGCTTTGTGGGGCCGCCGGGCGTGGGCAAGACCTCGCTTGGTCAATCCATCGCGCGCGCCCTGGGCCGTAAGTTTGCGCGTATGTCACTCGGGGGCATCCGCGACGAGGCCGAGATTCGTGGGCATCGTCGCACCTATATTGGGGCGATGCCCGGACGTATCATCCAGACCTTGCGGCGTGTCGATTCCAACGATCCTGTAATTATGCTGGACGAAGTCGATAAGGTTGGTGCAGACTGGCGTGGCGATCCTTCTTCAGCTCTGCTGGAAGTGCTAGACCCGGAGCAGAACTATAATTTCCGCGACAACTACCTGGACCTGGCCTTTGACCTTTCCAGGGTCATGTTTATCGCAACGGCCAATTCGCTTGAGACCATTCCTGCACCTTTGCGTGATCGCATGGAAATTCTAGAACTCTCTGGCTATACCGAAGAGCAGAAGTCGCATATTGCGCGCAATTACCTGTTGCCCAAGCAGATCGAGGCGAATGGTTTGCGTCCTGATGAAATTGGGGTTGACGATGGTGCGCTACGCCGGATAGCCCGTGATTATACGCGTGAGGCGGGCGTGCGCAACCTTGAACGCGAGGTTGGCTCGCTCTGTCGCAAGATTGCGAAGCAGATTGCCGAGGGGCGTGTGGCTCCCATTTCCGTAACAGCCGAATCGATCCCGGAGTATCTTGGCCGTCAACGCTTCTTTGAAGAAGCTGTTGAACACATTGACCGTCCCGGCATTGCGACTGGTTTGGTCTGGACGCCTGTCGGTGGCGAGATCATCTTCATCGAGGCGGCAGCCATGCCCGGCAAGGGCCAGTTGACGCTGACAGGACAACTTGGCGATGTGATGAAGGAGTCGGCGATAGCGGCCCTGAGCTATGTACGTTCCAATGCCGAGAGTCTCGGGCTATCGAAAAACGTCTTTGAGGAGCAGAACGTGCATATCCATGTGCCCGCAGGAGCCATTCCTAAAGATGGACCCTCTGCTGGCGTGACGATGGCTACTGTGCTGACTTCGCTGGCGAGTGGGCGCAAGGTGCGCTCGGATGTTGCCATGACGGGTGAGATCACCTTGCGCGGCAAGGTGATGCCGATTGGCGGTGTCAAGGAGAAAGTGTTGGCGGCCTATCGTTCGGGCATTCGCACGGTCATTCTGCCGAAGCGCAACGAGATGGACTTGCTGGAAGACTTGCCTAAAGAGCTGCATGAGCAGATGCACTTTGTTTTTGCTACTGATGTACATGATGTCATCGAAACTGCTCTTGAGCCACCTGCGGAGCGGGAAGAGAAGGGTAAACACGAGGAGAGCGGCGAGGAGCGTCCGCGCCGTCGCAAAGGCGAGAAAGCCACCGCGAAAGCGTAGGATTTCTTTTTAACGGGAAAGAGGCGTGAGTGATGTCACGCCTCTTTTGCGTATATGCCATCGACCAAGCGTTGCATGCCATCTTCAAGATAATAATTCTCGCGGTGACCTGCTTCCTTCTGTACAGCTTAACGTCACACCGGTAGAAATGTATGCTGAGATTGAGCGGCAATTGCGCTCCAGCGCAAGCCATGAGCTACCAGTGCAAGCGTTCTTTCAGGCTGGTATAACGCGGGTTGCCGACGATAATATGATCGAGTAGCTCGATATCTAGCACTTTGCCCGCTTCGACCAGTTGGCGCGTGACCTCGATATCCTCAGGTGAGGGAGTGGGATCGCCGCTTGGATGATTGTGACAGACAATCACGCTGGGACAGTTACGAATGACTGCTGGGCGATAGATTTCTGCGGCGCGCAGGACCGAGCTATTCACCGTTCCTTTATAGCTCCTCAGTTTCTCGATCACCTGATTTTTGGTGTCCAGAATCAATAAGTGCATTTCTTCGTGGTCGAGGTGCATCATTTCCATGCGAAAGAGACTAGCGGCATCGTCAGCGGAACGTACCTGATATTTGCGCTCCGGCTCCTCCAGCATCAGACGTTTGCCCATTTCCAGGGCCGCCTTGAGTTGGGCCGTTTTGGCCAGCCCCATGCCATGCTCGCTACAGAGTTCGTGAAAATTGGCACTTGCCAGTCCGCTCAGCCCGCCATATTTGCGCAGCAAGCGTTGCGCCAGTTCGATCACATTTTCTTGTTGTGAACCTGCGCGCAGAATGATTGCCAGGAGATCGAAAGCAGGCAAGGCTTCGGAGCCATACTTCTGTAAGCGTTCGCGGGGGCGGTCATCAATGGGCATATCATGCACGGTTGCATTGTATTCAGCCCTTCCTCTAGCATCGACACGTGAATAATCAAATTCATCCAACACTACAGTTGACATAGCGATCTATCACTCCCTTGCAAAATAATCCACTTATTGAGTAGAGATAAAAGATAAATATATGTGACAATACAACAAAAAGAAGCATAATGCAAGAGGGACAATTTGGCATAGAACATCGGGATCGATAGATCCGATCCCGATGTCTTGTTTGTTTATTTAGATGGCTTGTTTAAAGGAGAGCGACGATCTCTGCTTGCGCGGGAACGCCTGTGACTTCAGCATCGTGTTCCAATATCAGCAGGTCTACCTCGCTGCGCACACCAAATTCTGGCAAGTAGATGCCGGGTTCGATAGAGCAACAGGTGAATGGGAGCAGATGGCGGGCATCCTGTGTCTCAAAGTTGTCGATATTAGCTCCATCGCCATGCTCGGCGGTCGTGATACTATGTCCCGTGCGATGCACAAAGTAGTCACCGTAGCCTGCTTGCGTGATGATGCCGCGCACAACGTCATCTACCTCGCGTCCCTCGACAAGCTGACCTGCTGCCAGACGCTCGCGTACAAACGCAATGCCCGTATCGCGGGCGCGCCGCACAATTTCAAATATCTCGCACTGTCGTTGTGGTATCTCATCCTGTCTGCCCGCAAAGGCCATCCAGGTATAATCGACGTAGACGCTGCCGGGTTCGGGCAGGTGGCCCCAGAAGTCAAACAAAATCAGATCACCGTGAAGAATTGGACTATGCTGGATTGCACTGGGAGCATAATGAGGATTACTGGCATGGGCGTTGACTGCGACAATCGGTGCTTCCGGCGCGCTCAGTCCATGTTCATGAATGAGTTGCACGAAACGCTGCTGGGTCTGATATTCATCCAGGGCGATACCTGTGCGCAGATTATTGCCTAATTCGTGGAAAAGCTGATCTTTCGCCGCGATCAAACGATGGCTGGCCTCGCGGTGTCCTTGTATCTGGTGCGTGCTCAACTGGGCGACAAAGTGCTGAGCAAGATTGGCCGAACTGACTACCTCTACTCCAAAGGAACGCACCAGTTCAAGCGTGCCGGCGTCTACTCGTGACATATAAGGAATAGCGTTCATGGGCGAATATTCCATTGCGATACGCATTCCGGGCTGGAGGCGTGTGCGCAAAAGCGTATGCATCTCTTGCCATGTACGAAAAACCTGTTGCTCGCCCGGCAATCCCTGTAGGACGTGGGCTTCGACCGCACTCACCAGCGCGACAGGGACACCATATGCTGGCACATAATAGAACCAGCGGCGTGTGTAGAAGCCTTGTAACGAGAGCTGTAGAACATGATAAGCGATAGGATTGGATTTGCGGAAATCATAAAATAGCCAACCGTCGAGTTGTTCTGCTTGTAATAGCTGTTGAATACGTGCAAGCTCCATCGTAGCTCCTCTCAATGCAGAAAAGTTTGTTGCCATTGTACCATCTTTTTAAGAGGAACTACATGTGAGATGCGGTGAGTGACAAGCCTTGTCTTGGCCTGTCGCTCAATCTGCCTTTGTGCCAGGGATACGCCAGTGATGGACGACAAACCCTGCGGGATATTCACTCAGGGTTAGACGATGTAGGATACGTTTCCCTTGTTGCTCAATCCACGCTTGTGTGATTTGTTCGGCCTCTTCTCTGGAATGGGCATAGAAGGAATATAACTGATTGGCATATCCAACATCGCAGGTCAGTATCCAAAGTGTTTTCACTCTGTTCGGTAGCGGTTCTGCTTGTTTTTGTTCTTCTTCCACGTGAATGCCCTCATCATGAGAAACTCTTGTATCATGCCTCTTCAGTATGCCAGAAGCATGCCGATTTGTCAATAGCGATGAATATATGCGATAGTTGTCATGTAGAGCTGCTTTATGAACTAATTTTAATGGTGAGAAGATGAATATAGTTGTTTGTTGCCAACATACACTACATAAGGCTCTATGTTATTTACCAAAGGTTCAGGTAAGATGTTGTCATGGATGAAGAAATGGATAGTGAGCCGCAGACATTAGATGAGTATTTGAAATGGGTGTTAAAAGAGCGCAAAGTCTCAATGACCGCTCTTGCTCGTTCTGCGGGTCTCTCAAAACAAGCTGTGTACACCTATATGCAGGGTTCACGCCCGACACTCGATAGTTGTCGCAAACTGGCGTTCTATTTAAACGAATCCTGGGGTAAGATCATTGGCCTTGCCTATCGCGATGTGGATGGTAAGCAATTGCAGTCGCTAATTGAGATGTATCTCGAGATGGATGAGCAAACGCGCCATACTACCGAAGATATTATGCAGGCTCTTGTGCGCCAGGCTGAGCGCAAAAGGGAGAGGCGGACCTGATCTTTGTAACACATGATAGGTGTGATCAACGTAAATACGGACATACATATGTTCGCATGACCGACTTTAGTCTTCTACGAAGTTCGACTACTCACCCTTACGGTCTGTTGCGTCTTAGGAGCAAAGACGAAAAATCAGAAAATATCAACGTAAGGAGCTGTGATAGATGGATTTCAAAGAGAAAGTCGTTGTGGTGACGGGAGCCAGTCGTGGCATTGGGAAGGTCATTGCGCAAAATTTTGCCAGTCAAGGTGCGAAAGTTGTGCTGGTTGCGCGAACTGTGGCTTTACTGGAAGAGCTGGAAAAAGAAATTTCCGCCTCAGGCGGTGATGCTCTAGCTGTTGCTGTCGATCTTGCCGACCCACAAGGCATTCAGGCACTGGCAATGGAGGTCGGGATTGCCTATGGGCGTGTCGATATTTTGATCAATAACGCCGCAATCGCGACCTACAAGCCTTTTGTGCAGATGACACTCCAGGAGTGGCAAGCAATTACAGCGGTCAATCAGTATGGCATGTATCAGATAACGCAAACATTCTTGCCAGGCATGATTGACCGCCGTTCTGGTGTCATCATCAATATGTCAGCAGCGGTTGCCCGCAACGGCTTCCCCAATCTGGCTGTCTATAGTGCTAGCAAAGCGGCGATCATCGCGTTTACAGAGGCACTTGCCAAAGAGGTACGTCGCTATGGCGTGCAGGTCTATGCTCTCTGTCCGCACGGCGTCGATACCGACCTCTATCGCACGCTCTTTGGTCCCACCGACCCCGCAAAACTACTCACTCCCGAACGCATTGCGACCGAGACACTGAAGGTCGCCGCTGGTGAAGGCGGCATCCGCAGCGGGCAAACGCTGGAGATCACGGTGTAGTAGAGCTTGGCTCGTTTTTTCGCAGGCGTGTAGCTGAATAAGTCTTGTTGCTCTCCTATGGTACAATAGCCTTGATTAGATCAAGATAGATATGACATCACGCAAAGAACGACGGGAGAGCATAAGGCATGGTTGCTGTTGGCGTTATTGGCAGTGGTGGGTGGGGAACCACACTCGCCTTGTTACTGGCGACAAAAGGATATCAGACAACGCTGTGGGAGCATCATCCAGAACGCGCACAAGAGATGCAGCAGCAGCGCGAAAATACGCTTTTCCTTCCCGACATCCCTTTCCCAGAAGCTCTGACCGTTACACCTTCCATCGAAGAGGCCGCGCAAGGCAAAGAGCTACTCATTCTAGTCACACCCTCACAGCGTATCCGCGAAAATGCCCATTTGCTTGCACCGCACATTGACAAGGAGACACTACTGGTCAGTGCCAGCAAAGGGATCGAAATCAGCACGCTCAAACGCATGACAGAGGTGATCGCTGAGGAGATTCCTGACGCATGGGGCCGTCTTGTGGCCCTGAGTGGCCCCAATATTGCCCGTGAAGTTGCTGAACACAAACCCACTGCTGCCGTTGTCGCTGCCTATATCCCTGCTGTTGGTATGCGTGTGCAAACCCTGTTGAGTACGAGTTGGTTTCGCGTTTATACGACTGATGATGTCATTGGTGTAGAACTGGGCGGCGCGCTCAAAAATATTATTGCAATCGGCGCAGGTTTTAATGATGGCATGGGCTATGGCGAAAACGCGAAAGCTGCTTTTATCACACGCGGTCTGGCAGAAATCTCGCGTTTGGGCATTGCCGCAGGTGCCAATCCACTCACCTTTGCAGGTCTGGCAGGCATTGGTGATCTGATTGCTACCTGTGCCAGTCCACTCAGCCGCAATCAGCAACTCGGACGCCGTTTGGCCTCTGGTGAAACACTCGATAAGATCTTGCGCTCCACCCATACCGTTGCTGAGGGTGTGACCACGACAAAAGCCGCACTCCAACTTGCGGCCCGTTATCAGGTTGAAATGCCCATTACCACCCAACTTAGTCATATTCTCTTTGAGGGACTGGATCCTCGTAAAGCCGTTCCTGAACTGATGATGCGCGACCCCAAACACGAACGCGGAGGCAGTGCTTCGCAGTGATGTCTTTTGACGTGCTATAGCCCTATATGGCTATGCTTCAATGTGTTTCTCCTTGTTTCACTCTGCTCTATGGTAAGATAGACATGTTCCCATATATCACGGCACGGCCTAATCATGTCGTGTCTAACGTTTGCAGGCGTCTACTGCTACGTAGTCAAAGCGTGCAAAAACGCATGTGTAATTATGGTGAACTGTTTGCAGGAGTCTGTAATACACCGAGCTAGAAAGAAGATTGATGCAAATACATCACAACATACGTAAGTTGTTACAACGATATATGCTGTCATTTGCTTGTGTGAAACTGAGTATGGGTGGCATGTTTGGAATGCTGCTGTTGGTCATATTCTTTGCAAATACCGCTAGTGCTTATGCACAGACGGTAACGAGCAAGCGTACATGTACGACGAGCGATCAGGCTTATACTATTCGATATAGCGATACACTGAGCCAGATTGCGACTCATTATCGGCTCAAATGGCAAACGCTGGAGACATACAACAAGATCGCCAATCCAAATTTGGTTTACGTAGGTGATATCCTGTGTATCCCGGACACGAAAACTCAGGTATCGACAACGCTGGATCGTGGCAATCTATCCAGCAGCAATTTTGCACCTGCTGCGATACCTATTCCACCTATCAGTAAGGTGGATAACAATCCTGCAACGGCGGCAGTCGGAAATGGTAATCCGTTTCCCTATGGGCAATGTACCTGGTGGGCCGACCAGCGGTATTATCAATTGCATGGCGTTTATGTGCCGTGGATGCGCAATGCTAATGCGTGGCAATGGACGACTGGCGCGCTACAATTTGGCTGGCGCGTTTCCGGTACGCCGACGGTTGGCGCGATCATGGACATGCAGCCGAATGTACAGGGAGCCTCTTACTTAGGCCATGTCGCTGTTGTCGAGCAGGTGCTTGGCGATGGACATGTCATTGCCAGTTCGATGAACTGGGGCGCAGACCCCTCCGCTGTCACTGACTTCCAGTTCACTCCTGGAGCGGGTATCACGTTTATTACCCGTTAGTTCATCTGATGATGCTCACACTACTCACGATCATCGTATCTCGTATTGTGAGCGGACTAGATGTTGAAAAAAGATTTCAGACCCCTGACTCAAACATATCACGTCTATGAGCATATTGCCAAAAGACGATGTATAGCTGCAAAACACACAACAGGAGCGCACCAAGATCGGTACGCTCCTGTTGTGTGTTGTAGGCATATGCTATAAGCATGGTTTTCCTCTGTTTCTCGCGTTAATCAACAAGTATCATTGTAATAATGCTTGTTGAGAAAGGAATGCCAGTATTATGCGAATATTGATTATTGGCGGCACGCGTTTTCTTGGCCGTGCCATTGTCGAGGCCGCGTAAGAGCGTTGGCATAGAGTGACGCTGTTCAATCGTGGAAAAAGCAATCCTGATCTTTTCCCAAATTGTGAACACATAATAGGTGACCGCGACGGAGGGCTTGGCGTCCTGCAAGACCACCGGTGGGAGTGGGACGCTGTTATTGATACCTGCGGCTATCTTCCACGTCAGGTTCACGCTGCTGCCAGTGCGCTGGCACATCGCGTCAATCGCTATATCTTCATTTCTAGCATCTCCGCCTACGCGGATTTTAGCCAGATGGGCATCGATGAGCAGTCACCAACAGCCGTATTAGAGGATGAGACGGTAGAAACGGTAACGAATGAGACCTATGGAGGCTTGAAAGCCGCCTGTGAACAGGCGGCTGAGCAGGCAATGGAGGGGCGCGTGCTGGTCATTCGTCCTGGTCTGATCGTCGGTCCTCATGATGCAATCGATCGCTTTACTTATTGGCCTTACCGAGTCGCGCAAGGAGGCGAGATGCTGGCTCCGGGCGATGCGGGACAGCAGACGCAATTTGTTGATGTGCGTGATCTTGCCGCGTGGACCATCCACATGGTTGAAGAGCAGAAAACAGGTATTTATAACGCGACGGGACCAGATTATACGCTGTCGATGGGACAGTTTCTTGAAGCATGTCGTCAGGTAACAGGCAGCGATACACGTTTTACTTGGGTGAAGGAAGACTTTTTGACCTCGCACGATGTTGATCTGCCGAATTGGGTTCCTGATGCTTATAAAGGTCTGCTGGCGGTCAACTGTCAAAAGGCGTTCCAGGATGGCTTGCGTTTCCGCCCGCTTGCGCAGACCATTCGTGATACATTGGCTTGGAAGCGTGCAGATGGGAGTGCAATGCGTGTTGGCCTCACGCCAGAGCAGGAGCAAACGCTGCTTGAGGCATGGCACAAAAAATCGTAGTGCTCTGTCAAACGTCATGGCATACCCATCCATGCCACCCCACAAAACGCATGAGATGTAGTGACACCCCTTGTGGGTGTCATGTCTGTGTCCTCAATTGAAGATGAATGAACTGCCAAAACGTATCGGATGACGTTTGACAGAACACTACCATCATAGACGCTCACAACATCCTTACGCAAGTTGATGGCTCGCTCAATCGCGCCACTTGGTAAGCGACGTTCTCTCCCGTGCAGTGGAGTATCGCTCTCCTTCATGGGCTGCCGCCAATTCCCCTGGCGTGGCCCAATCTTACACCTCTGCTTTAGATACCACTTGATCGACACCTCAGACAATTCGTTCTTGCAAGTCGAGTGAATACGCTTTCATTGGCTCCCTCCCCCGTAATTGTTAACTTTTCTCTCCTCTTCTATCAGTGGCTCAAGACTTTACCAGTACGGTGTGTGCTGGATTCATGGTATCATTTTCTTTAGAGGATGACCTATTTTATCCCGATAGTCTCACACGAAAGGGTATTTGTGATGACAACAGCATCGTCGTTTGCCGCGATTGACGAGGCCGTCGAGCAGGCCAGACCAGTCATTGAGCGTCTTGCCAGCGAGTTGTGGCAGCTTTCGGAACTTTCGCTGTATGAAGAAAAGTCCGCGCAACTGGTAATGGATGTGTTGCAGGAGCGCGGCTTTGCTGTTACTAGTAAGGGAACCGCTGGCGTGCCAACGGCTTTTATCGCGGAATGGGGCACAGGCACGCCGATTATTGGCTTTCTGGCGGAATATGACGCCCTGCCCGATCTTGGCAATGAGGCTGTTCCGT
>DAICZM010000012.1:8579-25751 GCA_027311145.1 Ktedonobacterales bacterium | reverse complement strand
ACTTAAGCGAACTCATCAAAGATCAGGTGACACACACAACAGCAGATATCACCAATGAGCTTGACCACCAGAAGGTCGTACTGGGTGGCACAATCAAAGAGGCACGCCGCATCACAACGAAAAAGGGCGAGACGATGTGTGTCGTGCAATTGGAGGACATGTTTGGCTCGATCAGCGTCACCATCTTCCCCAAAGCCTATGAAGAGACGACGGAACTCTGGGCTGAGGACACGGTTGTGATTATACGTGGAGAGGTACAAGTGCGACGTGATGAAGCGGGCATTATCTGCAACAGTGCCACACCCGTCAAAGCGGTGGAAGAAGAGATGAATCGCAAACAGTATCACGTTTGGGTGACGCTGCACCTGGGCGGAAACGATGAGCGTTCCATCTCCGATGACAAGCTGAAGGTACAAGACCTGTATCGCTGCATTCAAGATCGGCCCGGACGGGACCACTTCGATATCCTGGTTGCCAACGGCGAATGGCAGATGCGCCTAACACCCGGTGAAGATACCATACACTATTGTACCGAATTACACCAGAAAATCGAAACTATCCTCAAACACGGAGACGCGCTTAAAGTGCATGTGGTCGAACGCTAAGCGGAAAGAGCAATGGTCTACACCGTTTGTAGATCATTGCTCTTTCTGCCTCTCACGACAGTTTCTCTAATTTCGCAAAATCCAGGCTGAGGCGTTTTCTGCCATGCTTACCCTGAAACTGTACATCGACAAACTCGGTATCAGCTTCCATTTCGCTTTTCAGAATAATGCCCTCGCCAAAGATAGAATGGCGCACCCTGTCTCCCTGTTTGAACTGCTGCTCTTTTGGTTGCGTAGGTTCAGAACGGGTTGCTTTAGACAGCGGCGGACCACTTGGTGGCTGCTGTTCGATACGCGGAGGCGGCGTAGACCACTTGGGTGCGCTGACATTGGGATGTGACTGCGTTGGCGGTGTACCACTGCCATACACTCTTCCGCTTTCACGCGAGGGATAGGTATCCTGATTGAAATCATTTTCCCAATTCATCCGCTGCGTACCACCGCGATTGAGGGTCTTGCTCGCCCCTCCTGCCCCACCCGACCAGGTTACGAGATCAGACGGCACATCGCTCAGAAAGCGTGAAGGCTGTGTATGCTGCGTTTCACCAAAGAACGAGCGACGACTGGCACGCACAAGGTAGAGACGGCGCATAGCGCGTGTAAAACCGACATACGCCAGACGCCGTTCCTCTTCAATCTGCTCCGGCTTGCTCACCGCACGCGAGTGGGGCAACGAGCCTTCATCCATACCCAGAATGAAGACAACGGGATATTCCAGGCCCTTCGCGGCATGAAGCGTAATCAGCGTGACGGCATCACGGTTCTCCTCACGCATTAGCATGCCATCCTCGCTCGTCTGCACAGTATCCGCGCCACCTACCAGGGCAACATTTTCGAGGAAAAGCTCGAGAGCCGTGCGCGTATCAATTTCAGCATAGTCTTCAGCAACGCGCTTCAATTCGAGGACGTTGGCCCAACGGTCTAGCTCTTGGTCGGCAACGGCACGCAATTCTGGCCCATAGCCACTGCGTTCGGCAATACGTGCTAACAGTTCGGGCAAGTTCAATTCGTCGATAGCTGCCATCAAATCCGCGAGTAGCTCACCAAAATGCTTGAGTGCCGTTTTTGCAGCTTTGCTCAGTGTCGGGTGAATATCGATTTTCTGAAGTGCCGTATAAAGTGAGATGTTCTGCTGATTTGCCCAGAGCTGAAGCTCGCTCAGCGTCTTCGCTCCAATTTTACGATTGGGAACATTGATAATGCGTTGCATACTCAGATCATCGTTTGGATTTGAAAGCAGGCGGAGATAGGATACCATATCCTTGATCTCTTTACGCTCGTAGAATTTGCGGCTCCCAATCACCTTGTAGGGAATGTTCAGACGTAAGAACTGCTCTTCAACTGCACGCGACTGGGCATTTGTACGATACATGACGGCAACTTCGCCCAGTTTCTCGATCTCACGGCGTGCCAACAAGCGCAACACTTCGCGCCCACAGTATTCACCCTCAACCTCTTCATTCGCCGCTTCATGAATAATGACGCGCTCACCCTTACCCAATGCTGTCCACAGATGCTTATCTTTGCGTAAGCGATTGCGTTTGACTACGCCCTGGGCAGCATCCAAGATTGTCTGCGTCGAACGATAATTTTGCTCCAGCAGAATGACCTGCGTCTGCGGGAAATCTTGCTCGAAACGCCGCACGTTCTCAGCACTCGCCCCACGCCACGTATAGATCATTTGGTCATCGTCACCCACCGCGCAAATATTGCCCAAACCATCGTGACGACTCTCTGTGCCATAGGCCAACAGGCGCATCAGCTTATACTGCGGCAGGTTACAATCTTGAAACTCATCCACATGTAGATAGTGCCAACGCCGTTGATAGTGGTGCAACACGTCAGGCTCACGCCGCCAGAGTTGTTCGGTCAGCATGAGCAGATCATCGAAGTCAACACCGTTATTGCTGCGCAGGAGTTTCTGATAGACCTTATAGACGCGCGCCGCAACCTCTTCACTATATTTTGTGGCCTGCTCCGCCAACTGTTCTGGGATCAACAATTCGTTCTTGGCCCGTGAGATCTGCCCTTGTAGGGTGAGCGGGCGATGCTGTTTCTCATCGAGATTGAGCGATTTGATAGCCTGCTTGATCAGCGTCGTCTGGTCATCAGTATCAAAGATCACAAAAGACCTGTTCAAGCCAATCGGAAGCAAATAATCGGCCTCGATGCGCAACACCCGCGCACAGATAGCGTGGAAAGTGCCAATTGTCATCTCTTTTGCTTCGCTAACACCAACAAGTTTCTCCAAGCGTTCACGCATCTCTTTGGCAGCTTTATTAGTGAACGTTACCGCAAGAATCTGCCAGGGCGAAATCTGCTCGTGTTGCACGAGATAAGCAATACGGTGGGTGATGACGCGGGTTTTACCGCTGCCCGGTCCCGCCAGAATGAGTACTGGCCCTTGTGTTGTCGTTACAGCCTGACGCTGCGGTGCGTTTAGGCCTGCGAGGATATCTTTTTGTTCCAGCATCATCACGCTCCATCATAAAATAGCCAAATATAGGGAGAGATGGCGATCAAACCATAAGAGATGATAAGTCTATGCCATAGCATACAACATATGTTGCGTTATGTAGCCCTCACTATTGTATCACCGACCGTGAGACGAAACAACTGTGAGCGCGTATTTTCGTTGCATGCCATCTCACCCGAAAAGCCACATGCGCTTGCGGCTCCTCACACGCCGTGTTATACTGGGACCATGTCATGCCGACGTAGCTCAATGGACAGAGCAAGCGCGTCCTAAGCGTTAGGTTGGGGGTTCGAGTCCCTTCGTCGGCGTCCACGTCTTGACAGGAAAAATCGCGGAGTCTCTCGCCAAACGAAGGGCTTGTTACTCTAATTGGCTCTTGTGTTGTGTCTCAGGCTTGGCCGTATCTTGCTCATAGACGGAAGGTTTGAGAATGCCGATGTAGGGCAGATTGCGATAGCGTTGCGCATAGTCCAGACCATAACCCACAACGAAGCGATCTGGAATGCTGAAACCGACATATGCGGTTTCCACTAACTTCACGCGCTCACGTTGCTTATCGAGCAAGGTGCAGACACGCAGGCTCAACGGGTTGCGCCGCCGTATCATATCGATCAGATAATGCAACGTCAGACCACTGTCGATGATATCCTCAATGACAAGAATATGCTTGCGGTCAATCGGTCCTTCCAGGTCTTTTAGAATGCGCACCACTCCGCTCGACTGTGTGCTATCGCCGTAGCTAGCAACCGCCATATAATCAATTTCCAATAGGAGCGGGATAGCGCGAGCCAGGTCGGCAATAAAAGGAACCGCCCCTTTCAGCGTTCCGAGCAAAAGTAGGTTTTTGCCTTGATAATCACGGGTGATTTGCGCTGCCAGTTCAGCTACTTTTGCTTGTAACTGCTCTTCGGAAATGAGAATTTCGGCAATGTCTTCGTGCATAAATACCTCTTTATCATTCAGTTAGTCGGTTCTGGGAAGAAGGGCGAGACGCACAATGCGCTGTGTCGCAGCAGTCAAACGCACACGTTCATCAATGCAGACACCACCAAGCCAGATACAGGTCGAGGCCGAAAAGAAGAGCGGAACATGTGCGCGCTCCTCACGTGGGATATGCGCATCAATGAACACGTCCTGCACCTTTTTCTCGTGTGCCATGCCGAGCGGACGTATGCGGTCACCTGGCCGTCTCGTGCGAATTCGCAAACGATCTTCCAGAATGTCAGCAGTAATATATACAGCATAACGAGTAACGGGCAAGCTACGCCACACTTCATCCCAGCGTTCAGCCTGTAATGCGCGCAATACCTGCGCAAGCAACACGCCGGATAACTCTTCAACAAGCGCACACCAGGGCGTTCCTTGCACATCCACGACTCCCGGTAGTGGTAAGAATGTCTCTGGCCCATTGACCTCAAGCCTGGAAGAGGGGCGTGTCATGCGCTCTTGCTGCGCGTCGCCGTGTTTGATCAGCAAGATGTCGTTACAAACGATAGCATGCAAGCGTGAAGGCAAGTGTAGTGTGAACGACGCTTGGCTTAGCTCGCGCCGCAACACGCCTTCAAGCAATACGTGATGACGCAGTTCCAGAGGAGATTGTCCAGCGCATAAATGCGCAGTAGCTCTGCGCAAGAGATGGCGTTGCAGGCTCACGGGCAATGTACGCAACACAGAGATACGTAACTGGAGTGCATTTGCCGTTGTATCCGCAACCACATGCGGCCAGAGGTCCGTCACCTGTTGCTCAATCCACTCGTTATCCACACGCGCTACCTCTGCATTGCGCAGCAGGGTTTCCTGAAAAGCAGGATTGAGTTCGGTGAGCAGGGGTAGCAATTCGTGGCGTATGCGATTGCGCAGGAAACGCGGGTCGCGGTTGCTAGCATCCTCAATGGGAGTTAAGCCGTATGCGTGGCAATAGGCCAGCGCATCAGCGTGCGTCACAGGCAACAGTGGGCGAATGATATCATGTTGGCGCGGCTGCAGGCCGACCATGCTCGCCATACCACCGCCACGTAGCCAGTGTAAGAGGAGCGTCTCGGCCTGATCGTCGCGGTGGTGGGCCACGGCAATGCGTTGACCGTGCGCTATCTTGCGCAAGAAGCGATAGCGCGCCACACGGGCCGCCTCTTCCAGCGAGCATTGCTCACGCAAAGCCAGTTCTGCCACGTTCGTTGTCCCAATAGTGACAGGCAAGCCCCAGGACGTAGCAAGCTGCGCAACCGCCTCAGCCTCTTGTCGACTCACTTCCGGGCGCAATTGATGGTCAAGATGCGCCACGTGCAGTTGTACAGCCGGATAGCGTTTGCCTGGACCGCAGAGACGATGCAATAAGTGCAGTAGACACAACGAGTCGCCCCCCCCAGAAACAGCGACAATGAGCGTGCCATCGGAGGGTAGCAGTTGATGCACTTCAAGAAACGCACTGACCACGTCAGCGGTGACGATATGACTATGCATATTTGCCCTCCTCTACTGCTTATGCTAAAATATAGAACAATTATAACATTGTGTCCCACCTCATAGGTATGGGATACACGGTAAAGTAGAGAGTTTTGTCCAGTGTTGTGCAGGGGAATATAAAACGTTATGGCACTTCGTAAAATTATTACATCCGAAAACCCTATCTTGCGCCAAAAGGCAAAAAAGGTTCATCACTTCGACCCATCGCTCCAAAAACTGATCGAAGATATGTTTGAGACTATGCATGCCGCAAATGGTGTGGGCCTCGCCGCCCCACAGATTGCCCAATCGATCCGCTTGTTCGTCGCGGAATATGAAGATCACAAAGTAGCGATTTTTAACCCTGAGATTGTCAAGGCGGAGGGTGAGGCCCTGGGAACCGAAGGGTGTCTGAGTATTCCGGGCTACGCAGGCGATAATATTCGTCGTGCCACCAAAATTCTGGTCAAAGGTCTAGACCTGCGTGGCAAGCCGATTCGTATTCCTGCCGAAGACTGGTTCGCCCGCGTCCTTCAACACGAGATCGACCACCTCGACGGCATTCTCTTTATTGATCGCCTGGACCGTCCAGAAGACTTGCGCGACGTGACAGCCGAAGAGGAAGAAGAAAAAGCGATTTCCATCGAATAACTCTGACAAAAACATTGGCACGACCCCTACGAATAGTGTCGTGCCAATGCCATGCGTACCTCTATTACATTTTTTGTTGTTTTCTCAGCATCGGGACCGAGGTATGAGCAAGACCCTGCTCACAGCGCACACACACGTAAAAACCCTCGTCGCGGTAGTGCAGTTCCTCAACTGTAAAGTACTGATAACAGACGCCACAGCGCGTAGAGTCCGGTTGACTTGCAATTTGACGATCATGAGCAAACAGTTCGCGGAGCGACTCAAGCATTTGCTCAAAATCAAATGCCCCACCTCCAGCACGCTCATTGTTCATTCTTGCATTAACGATAGGGAGCGCACCCGTCACGTTGTTAGAACGCATTTCTTTACGACTGGCAAAAGTACTGCCATTCTGGGATGTTTCGCCAGAACCAGGGACATAATGGCTGTCCAAATAGATACTCCCGCTACTAATTGCTTACCTTAGAACTTCATTGCATTATATCGCTTTGCGGTTACGTAACGCAAGGGGCGGAAGCTATTTTCGGTCCCTATTCTGGATGAGGTTTACTGGCAGCTTAACCTTAACACACATAACCTCATCGTCCCACAGCGGTGTCATGCTTAGGACAGGCGGCGTAGCCAGTTCCACATCGATTGCCCACCTTGCGGTGCGCTTCCCAATTCGCGCCGTTCCAAATGGAAGGTTCCTGAGAAAAGTTGATCGACTTCTTCAGCCGTACAACCAAAGGGACGATCTGCTCTATCGGACGGAAAATGCGCATAAAGCAAGAATAACGCGCCGGGCATGGCCTGCTCTGCAACCACGCTGGCGTAGTCGGCACGCAATTCGGCAGGAATGCCATTCAGACACCCGATATCCAGCACCAGCGAGAAACGCTCGTCAGGCGTTGGTGGCACAAGTTTTGTGACATCCGCCTGGATGAAGTGCGCGCTCCCGCCAGCGTGCGCAAGCTCAGCGGCCATTGATTGGGCTTTCTGGTTAGCAAGGTCAATTGCAATAGAGGCGAAGTCAGCCCCAAGCGTTTGCCAGCCCAAACGAGCGAGTGTGAGACAGTTGGTGCCAGTACCGCAGCCAATATCTAACATACGTCCGGGGGTAAGCGCGGCTGGTCCCGTGACAGCTGCCAGCAATTCGGGCGGCGTGATGCCTGAATCCCAGGGGGTTGAGCCAGAGCGATAGCGTTCATTAAAAAGCGTTTGCGTATCTATTTCAGAGGTCATTGTGCAAAAGTCCTTTGCTACTCGTTTCAAAAACAGAACAAGTCTCCATCGTAGTTGGCATTCCACTGTCGTTAAGGATGCTCTGCCTGTTCAAAAGAGACTGGGAGACCCAACGATTGTGCCTGCTGTGTCAAGCGCGTTTGGACACCCGCGCAAACGATATCGCAGAGGGCATACGTGGTGGCATCAGCAATCGAGTAATAGGTACTCGTTTTCTCGCGTCGCCGTTTCACCAATCCCCCTTGCGCCATCACTTGCAAATGCTTTGAGATATTCGATTGGTTTGCACCCGTCGTTTCGACAAGTTCATTGACCGTGCGCTCTTTTTCCCAGAGAGCAGCCAGCAGTTTTAAGCGCAGAGGTTCTCCCAGGAGACGAAAACGCTCGGAAATTAAGGCCAGCAGCGTATCCGAATACGCAGGGGCAGTATCATGTTGACGCCAGCGTGTAGCCGACGGCACACCAGATACAGGATTGCTCGGGGGATTGCTCATTACACTCTGCCTCGCATGCTTTCATAGACTTTTTCCAACTACATGAACATATGGTAATGGGATAACACATTCTTGTCAAGCCATTGGGTAACAATCGCATAAAACATATACGGGCGACCAAAATATTTTTTACTCGTACTATTACCTATTTTACCTCACACCTGCCATGCATGACACCCATCGTGTCTTGTGGGTGTCATGCCGTTACATGCCATACACCTAGCGCACGGCATCACCTTCGATAATGCGTCCCAGGATATCGCTTTCGTTGAGCAGGATATATTTACCATCGTCGAGGGAAAGCTCAACTCCTGTAAATTTCTGGAAAAGGATCTGGTCGCCAATATCCAATTTTGCCTGGAGCGGTGAACCCTCGCCAACAGCAATGACATTGCCTTTCTGGGGAGCTTCACGCGCTGTATCAGGAATATAGAGGCCGCTGCTTGTTTTCTGCTCAGGGACAATCGGCTTTACCAAAACACGGTCTCCAAATGGTTGAATCATCGTAATCATCATCAGGCTCCTCTCATGCACACGCGCTCGGCACGCTTATGCAATACCCGTTTTTAAACCCAAAAGCTGGTCTATCCGCTTTCGATCAAAACCTACCACCATCTGCCCATCAATATCAACCTGCGGCACGCCCATCTGCCCAGAACGGCGCATCATCTCTTGAGCGGCGCGGGCATCACGACTGACGTCAACATCGGTAAAAGTGATATGCTGCTCTTGCAGGTAAGCTTTGACACGCGAACACCAGGGACAGGTCGGTGTGGAATACACGCGCACACTATGCCCCGCTTTATGTGCAGAAGTGGGCGCGGTAGCAGCCGCTTGCGGCGTCAGCAAGGCATCAAGCGCAGCCTGATAAGCCTGCTTCGGACGCACACCAATCAGACGATTGACAAGCTGACCATGCTGAAAAACAGCAATGGTAGGGATGCTTGCAATAGAGAAGCGACGTGCTGTCGCCTCCTCTTCATCGACATTGAGCTTGGCAACTGTGACTTTTCCAGCATACTCGGTGGCAATCTGCTCGAGAATTGGGGCAACCTTCAAACAGGGCTGACACCAAGACGCCCAGAAATCAACCAGCACAATGCCGCTCTCCGGCCCAACTTTCTGATTAAAGGTAGCATCCGTCAGCGCAATACTCTTAGACATTGTCATTTCCTTCCCTGGTGCGGCACGTCATAGCACACCACACCCATCTCTCTACTGAGCAATGAAGCGAACAAGAGCCGTTTATCTCTTTAGCACGCTCTTCTTCGTCAATGATTTCTTTTCATGACCATATAGTAATATAATCACAAAGCAATGTCAAGCCCTTACCATTGAAATTAGCCACGTGTGACGAAAATGTGATAAATATATATGACTTATTGACTTTATGGCTATAGAGTAATATAATAACAAAAGAAAAGTAACGCACGTGTGCCAAGCCAACAAACTGACACACCATACTGAACAAAATGAGAGGTACATAACGATGTCGAACCGCTTTGGGAATGTACAGATTCCCTCGTTGAATCCACAGGAAGCCTGGCAGAAAATCTCGACAGGCCATAAAGAGACAGGACCAGTGCTGATTGATGTGCGCGAAGGATGGGAATTTCAGAACGGGCATGCACGCGGTGCGGTGCATATCCCTATGAGTGAATTAGCCCAGCGTTTGAACGAGATTCCAGCAAATCGGGATGTGTTCATGATCTGCCAGAGTGGCAGTCGGAGTGGCAGTGTGGTCAAGTACCTTGCCAATAGCGGCTATACCCGTGTCTTCAACGTTTCCGGTGGAACCGGCATGTGGAGTATGCTCGGTCTACCGCTAGAATAAGCAGAGCGCAGACAGAGCTACTCACATTGCGGCATGACACCTGTCATATACGGACAGGTGTCATGCCCGAAGTTCTTAATCAGCAGAGCTGCTCACGCGGTGGCAACAATACTGACGTCATCGACAAAGAAATCAGAGGTTTGATACTGCCCAGGCGCATTCGTGCCATGAAAGAAGAGCGTTACCGTTTTGCCTTTAGACGCATTGAGCGCACCCGTGATATCATAGCTCTCCTGAACCCATGCATTGGTCGCATTGGTATTACAACTTTGTTGCAACACGCGCAGCACGCCCCCGCCACTATTCTGTAGTTGACTGCTGAAGGTATCTTGACATTGGCGCGTACTCTTATTCGTATCGGCATACCACCAATAGGTAATTACGAAGTGCTGATAGTTGGTAGGAACCGTGAAGGTTTGCCAAAGACGATCATCACAGCTCATGTAGCCACAGAGGTATGCGCTATACTGTCCCGTATGCGGATTAGAAGGGTCCACCATCTGATAGCCTTGTGCAGACGACTCTTGCCAGGGTGCCGACCCATTTTCAAAGCCACCATTGCTGATCAGTGTGATAGGCGATGCAGGCGGTGGTGGCGTTGGGGTAGGAGATGGCGTACTTCCTGGCGTTGGCGTTGGCAGAGGGCCAGCCGCCGAGGGTGAAACGAGATCACGTGCTAGGTTATAGGCATCCGGCGAACCGATGCCACTGGCGACATCATAACCCGCTGTCGCCTGATAAAACAAGTTATTACCCGCCACAATATCATGGAAGGCGGGGTACTGCTGCTGTACATTAAACATGGCATACAACGAAGGGTTCGCGAAACCAAGCCGGGCCTTCCCTTGCGTCTGGAGATATTGGTTGAGCGCGCACAACGTAGCGGCCCAGAGCGGCGCAGCCGCGCTAGTGCCGCCTACCGTCATCCAGCCCGTCGCGGGACAGCCAGCATTGGTGACCGTGCAATAGACACTATAGCCCGTCGTGGGGTCACCAACGGCCGCAACATCGGGCAACTGACGCATACCGTTGCTATACTGGCTCTGCACGCCCGGCCCAACCTGCCAGCTTTGCTGCTTAAAAAAGTTGCTAAAGCCGCCACCGCTACCAGCTCCCTTTGGTCCACGCTGTGTCTCGTTGGGATTGGCCCAGACGGCCTCGCTACCATATGTGCCATTAATAAGTTGCAGGCTTGTCGCTCCCACGCCTGTAACATAGGGATCGCTAGCAGGTGAATCGACGCCGAGATTGATATTCTGACAGTCATACGCGCCAGAGTCACCCGCAGCGGCAACAAAGCTCATGCCCTGGGCCGCACCCTGCTTGAAGATATTGTCCAATGTTTGCAGTTCGGCATTCCCTGACGCAGCCTCACACATGCCCCAACTGATCGAAACAACTTGGGCCTTATTGTCCGCCACAATCCTGTTATAGGTATCGTTTAAGCCTTGCGTTGTGTTTGGCCCCTCATACACAATTTGCGCGGCTTGCGGAACAATACCGGCCATCACCTCCATATCTAGTTCTACCTCAACTGCTCCCTGCCCCGCCATACCTGTCGCGTTGTCTACCAACACACGCGAAATGTTGGGCGTATTCAAACCATATTGCTGAAAGTACTGGTTAACATCGCTCTGTTGGTAACCATCCAACTCAAAGAGCGCGACCGTCTGATTATCGCCCAGGATGCCGCTATTCTGGAGCGGTGTGAGATCATACCCATTTGCAAGGTCTTTGGGAGTAAGACCTGAAGGGCTAGCGAGTTGGTGCGCACGTCGTATCATAGCACGCTGGTAGAGCGGCTGATACTGCACGCTGTTATCCAATCCACCAATAGAGGTAATCAGCGGACTGAGCGTGGCGGGAATACTGGGAGACACGCTATTGGCATAGAATGTGCGTGCCCCGAGTTGATAGGTATTGATCTGCGTCTGAAAACTCTGCTGCGCTTGAGCAACGCTTCCCCGTGCATCGATGAGCAAATCATTGGACGAGACGCCAGTGATAGTAAACCCCTGCTGTTGTAGATAGCCAACGATCTGCTGCACCTGTTCGGGGGTAGGCGCAAACAGTTGAGTAAATTGTCCAGCAGTCAGATAATGATGATAAGAGGGAGATTGGGGGTCATAGAGAGCTTGCAAATAGGTATTAAGCGTTGTTTCATTGCGCAAATGTAGCCCAATAGAGAGATTAAGTTGTTGAGCAGAGTCAGCAGCATGAAGAAGTTGCGCATGCTGAAGCAGAGGCGCGGCTTGAGTGGTCAGATTGACCCGCTGGCTCATATCGGCATGCACCAGCACGCTCCGCATAGCCGCCACACTGGCCCCCAGCAGGACGATGGCGGTTGCAAGGAAGAGGAGATTCCGTAGCAGGTTTCGCTGCATAACAAACACTCCATAATAGTCTCTGTAGAGACCTCTGGCGGCCCACACATTCCGCCGCCACTAACCAGGTACGCAAGCGAGGGGAAAAATCGCCTGGGACATTCTTCATAGGATTGTCTGACGCGCCAGACCTCACCGCTTGTCTCCCCATTGTGAGCATGACGCACCCCGGTGCATGAAGCATCCATGTGTGAATAAACGTCCCGGCGCGCTTTTTTGTGGGATTTTTTGCAACTGCCGCGCATAAATCAAAAACAGACTACGATGTTGTGACAAAGCAGTCTGTTTTGATATTTTAGCCTAATGGTGTTGTGGTCGGCGTCGGTGCTGTGGTCGGCGTTGGTGGCACAGTCGGCGTCGGCGAGGGACCACTCGTCGGTGTCGGCGAAGGGCCGCTGGTCGGCGAGACTACTGGCGTTGTCTGTACGCACTGCGTGCAGTTCGCTACGTAGAGCATGACATTCTGACCAGCCTGGAGCGGCGAACCAGAAGCGGGGTCTGTGCGCTGCACAGTATTCGGAGCCATCGCGGTATTGGGACCTGCCGATTGCACAACATAGCTAATATTCGCCGTTGTGAGGATGCGCTCCACATCTTGTAGTGGTTTCCCAATCAAGCCCTGTGGAACAGTCAGCGTAGCAGTCGGCGAAGAGAGCGGCGTCGCGTTGAGCAAGACCTCGATAGTTGTTCCTTTAGAAGTCTGACGACCAGCAGCAATAGACTGTTGTTTCACCCAACCAGAGGATGGCGATCCCTGTGCCAAACGTAAGGTCAAACCCAGAGCTGTCACTTGTTGCGTGGCGTCCTGATAGCGCAGCCCAATGAGATTTGGCACTGTCACCGACTGCGAGATGGATGTTGGTGGGATATTCTTATTATTATTAGAGAATGGTAAGAAGCCGAGCATGCCAGCCAGATAAATGCTAAAACCCAATAAGAGCAAGGTAGCGAATAAGATAAGAACGGTGATAATGCTGGCAACACGCGAATCTTGCTCCTGCACTACGCCTGTACGCTGCATAAAAAATGGACGAGTCGCGCCTGAACCCTGCGGACCCTCACCAGGCGGTACATACGTAGCAACTGGCCCCTGACCAAAACCCGGCAGCGACGGCGGGCCACTGACGACAGTAGGAGCAGCATACTCGGGTAGCTCACCCATCCCGGGTGTCCCAAAAGCAACCGGATCGGGCAAACGAGTCTGACTATATGCAGATGGTGGGATTGGCGTCGGTGTCGGTGGTAGCATGTTATTGGGTGAAGAGCTACCACGTGTTATTGTGCCACGCCCATTCTGAACTTGTTCACCGCTCGTGCGCGCTACCCCTGGTCTTGGCGGGATAGGCGTGAGAACGGGGCCGCCGGACAGCGATGTCTGTGGCCCACTGGTAGGAATGGTTGGGGCAACATTCTTCCCTAAGACCTCTTCTACAAAAACCGCAAGCGCACGCGCCAGCACGCTACCATCGTGGAAGCGCATCTCCGGCACTTTCTCCAAGCAACGCATGATGATATCTTCAAGAGCGGGTGGGATACTGGGATTGTATTGGCTAGGTGGAATCGGTACATCTTGCAAGTGCTGCATCGCAACGGCGACCGGCGTATCGCCATCAAACGGCGTGCGGCCGGTGAGCATCTCATACATCACAATACCCAGGGCATACACATCGGCAGCCGCATTAACAATCTCGCCCTGGGCCTGCTCCGGCGCATAATATTGTACGGTTCCCAGCGTCATGCCTGTCGTCGTCAGACGCTCGGCATGAATATCCTTATAGACACTGGCAATGCCAAAATCGGTGAGCTTAATTGAACCATCACGCCCAATCAAGATGTTTTGTGGCTTGACATCGCGATGCACAATTTCGCGGCGATGGGCTGCTGCCAATCCCAAGGCGACATCATGGGCAATAATAACCGCACGCTCTATGTCTAGCTTACCACGCGAGCGCAGATAACGACGCAGGTCAGATCCATCGACCAGCTCCATGACAATATAATAATTACCACCGCTCTGCCCATAATCATCCACCCGCACAATATTTGGATGCCGCAACGATGCCGCCGCTTTCCCTTCTAGCTGAAAGCGGGTCACAAACTTAGGGTCTGTGCTATATGCCTCGCGTAGCACCTTGACGGCCACAGGACGATTCTTATCTTTTAAATCATATCCTCGATAGATCACCGCCATACCGCCGCGACCAATCGAGTCTTGTAATTGATATCGACCACCCAAAATTTCGTTTTGCATAGCTCTCCGCACTTACAGGTGACGGTCTAACATTCGCGTACCACGCCACTATTCTAACCTATTTTGGGACAGAATGGAACAATTTACACGAAATAGTACTCTTAACAGTCGGACTTTTGAGAGACCTCATGCACTATGCCTCTGCGAATACACCACACTCATGCTCAACCCCTCAAGGGTTTTCAGCTTGCGTAATACCACCGCATCGGCTTCGATCAGAGTTTATCGGCAGCAACCCCAAGCAGACGCTCGTCGCCAACGCGCCGCGTGATACGTAATGCATCCATATGTTCAAGCAGCGGTAGAATATATTTGCGCGTCGCACCTAGCACATCGCGCGCTTCCGCCGCCGTCATCTTCGTATGGAGACGTAGATAGGCGACTAACCTGTTCACCGCTTCGTCGTAGGTTTCACGCAGAAAGAGAATGCCATCACCTAATTTGACCAAACGTCCCTGTTCGATCAATGCCAAAACCACCTCTGCGCCTACACTTGCTTCGGCCTCCGCTCGCCCAGGCGGCGTAAATGGATTTTCCCTGAAACGTTGGAGCAGTTGTTCAACCTGCTGCTGCTGTTTTTCAGAGAAACGTGGCGTAAAGCCCGGCAAGCAGATCAGCCCGCCAGCACTCGACGATGTGCCCGTGAACGATGTCGGCACTGCAATATTCGCCACCGCCTCCACATGCCCCTCGGCCTGCAAGACGGCAAAGAGCAGTGGTGCCATTTTAGGAGACAAGCCCAAACGGGCACGCCATTCCTCTTTTGCCAAGCCACCGCGCAAGGGATTCTGCCGATGATAGTCGCCTACGATGCGTTTTGTCTCTTCTTCAAGCACATCCCAAAGCTGTTGAGCAAACCAGACGCCCTCTTCTCCTTCTCCTCCAATATGGCGTACTCTCTTCTCAAATAATAACGTCGTCAATGTCTGGAATGTCACATCTCTAGCCAGATTACACTGTTTAACAATCTCAGCCAGTTCATATCCCTCGATACGCACAGCCGTTTTTGGTGCGCTCCCACCCTTCGCCATCGTGCGCCCACCGGCATGACGGTCTAGAGCAGCCAATACCAGCTCTTCGGGCACACCATGCGAGAGCCGCTCCAGGTTCTCTAAGACTGTCGCTTGCATACGCCGATGGTAACGCGGCAACACATCGACAACCTCGCCACCGCCAATGGTTGCACTCGGCGACGGGATACGCAGAATGAAACGATCACGTCTTGCTACTACTGCTGGCTGACTCAGGCGCAATTGCACCCATCCGCTCTGCCCCGGCTGTATCTCTTCGCTATCGAGTAGACGCACACGAGCAGAGATCTCCTGTGAACCCGTGTAGACATCCACCGACGTATTATGGCACAAGGGATGCTCAGCATCCTTCAGCAGTTCAATGTGGGCATCAAATAGCATCGTCGAACGCAACTGTCCGGGCAGCGCGACAACGTTGCCGCGTCCCAGTTCGCTGCGCGCCACACTGGCGATATTCATCGCGACACGGCTGCCTGGTTGCGCTGTTTCGATCTGCTGACGATGAGTTTGCAGGGTACGAATGCGTGCTTTCATGCCCTTCGGCAAAATTTCGACCTCCTGCCCCACCTTGAACGCACCATCGAGCAACGTGCCCGTGACAACTGTCCCAAAGCCCGTCATCGTGAAAACGCGATCTATCGGCAGACGCGGGCGTCCGATATTCTGGCGTGTCTCCGCCTCTTGCAAGGCACGCTCTATTTGCTCGACAAGTTGCGGCAATCCCTGGCGCGTGTAGGCGGAGACGGGAATAAGCGCAGAACCAGCGAGCGTTGTCGGCCTGAGCAGTTCCTCGACCTCTTCACGCACCAGCTCTAACCATTCCTCATCGACAAGATCGGCCTTTGTAAGAGCGACCACGCCACGCGGCACACGCAGAAGATCAAGAATTGCGAGATGCTCGCGGGTCTGTGGCATCACGCCTTCGTCAGCAGCAATGACGAGCAGGGCGGCATCAATCCCACCCACGCCCGCCAGCATATTCTTGATAAAGCTCTCATGACCCGGCACGTCGACGATACTGACTTCACGCCCGCTCGGCAGCGTGAGCCAGGCAAAGCCCAGGTCAATCGTCATGCCGCGTTCTTTCTCTTCCGCCAAACGATCAGGATCAATGCCCGTCAATGCCTTAACCAGTGTCGATTTGCCATGATCGACATGTCCAGCAGTCCCAATGCAACTCATAATCAGTCCATAGCTAGATATACGTGCGTATTTCTCAGAAACCCAATGACGGCAGCCGGAAAAACACAATGTGACAGCGACAAGGTTCAGTATACAATATGCGGTGGACCAGGCATTTGTGAGAATTTACAAGATTGCGAACGTTTTTCACACATCCAGGTTTGCGCTGCGGGCATGGCTTTCGATGAAGCGGCGGCGTGGGCCAACCTCGTCGCCCATCAGCATATTGAAGGTCTTGTCGGCTTCAAGGGCCTCTTCCACATTGACTTGCAGGATCGTGCGTTTCGCCGGGTCCATCGTCGTGTCCCACAGTGTCTCAGGGTTCATCTCACCCAGGCCTTTATAACGCCCAACCTCTGGTTCCTTACCATTGTGTGTCACTTTATACTCCGCCACCAAGCTATCACGTTCCTCATCAGTATAAACATAGCGCACCTGCTTGCCCATCTTAATGTGGAAGAGCGGCGGTTGCGCAATATAAAGATGGCCGCCATCGATCAAAAGCGGCATATGGCGGAAAAAGAAGGTCAGCAGCAGCGTGCGAATGTGCGCTCCATCAACATCAGCGTCGCACATAATCACGACACGCCCATAGCGC
>DAICZM010000012.1:0-8569 GCA_027311145.1 Ktedonobacterales bacterium | reverse complement strand
GTTCACCGATGCCGACACCGAGGGCGGTAATGATATTTTTGATCTCGGCGTTTTCCAGAATTTTATCGATGCGCGCACGCTCGACGTTTAAGATTTTACCACGTAGTGGCAGAATTGCCTGAAAATGACGGTCTCGTCCCTGTTTTGCGCTCCCGCCTGCCGAATCACCTTCCACCAGGTAGAGTTCGCAGCGGTCGGCATGCTTCTCGCTACAATCGGCCAGTTTGCCCGGCAAGGTGGTGTCAAGGGCATTCTTGCGTTGAATCAGGTCGCGGGCAGCACGGGCCGCCTCACGCGCACGCGCCGAGAGCAGGCACTTGTCGATGATGGCTTTGGCTTCGCTCGGCGTCTCTTCCAGATAGCGGGTCAACATCTCGCTTGCAATGGCCTCGACAATTGGACGTACCTCTGCATTGTTGAGCTTGGATTTTGTCTGCGCCTCAAATTGCGGATTCGGTATCTTGACGCTGACGACGGCTGTCAAACCTTGACGCACATCGTCTCCCGACAGGTTGCCATCTCGCTCTTTGAGCAAGTTGGCTTTGCGCGCATAGTCGTTGAGGGCACGGGTCAAGGCACTGTGGAAACCGGTGATATGCATACCACCATCGACCGTATTGATCCCATTAGCAAAGGAAAACTCAGTACAAGACCAACTATCGTTATACTGAATTGCCACTTCGACTTTGACACCATCGACATCGCGCACCGTGCTAACCGGGCGGGCCTGAATGGTTGCCCTGTTCTTATTGAGATAGCGTACAAAAGAGACCAGACCCCCCTCGAAGTAGAAGGTCACGTCACGGTCGGTACGTTCGTCGTACAGCCCAATCGTCATACCGCGATTGAGATAGGCCATCTCGCGGAAACGCTGCGCCAGCACATCAAAATTATAGTCAAGCGTCTCCATGACGGTCAGATCGGGTAAGAAAGAGGTGATCGTTCCTGATCCCTCAGCTGCGCCCCTATCTTCTAGCGGGCTGGTGGGAACGCCTTTTGCATAGTTCTGGCTCCAGGCATGCCCATCACGTTTGACATCCACGCGACACCATTCGGCAAGGGCGTTGACCACAGACACACCAACACCATGCAAGCCACTACTGATTTGGTAGCCGCCGCCACCAAATTTGCCGCCCGCATGCAGGACCGTCATGACCACTTCGAGCGTTGAGAGGCCGGGGCGCTGGTGATGCTCTTCGACGGGAATGCCACGCCCATTATCTTCAATTGTCACCGAACCATCGGCATGAATGACGACCTGCACCGTGTCGGCCCATCCCGCCATGACCTCATCGATGCTATTGTCTACCACTTCGTAAATGAGGTGATGCAAGCCACGTTGGTCGGTTGCACCAATGTACATGCCAGGGCGCACGCGCACGGCCTCCAGGCCTTCGAGAATCTGAATATTCTGCCCACCATACCCATCGCTTCCAGTGCCATTTTTGCCGTTACCATGCCCATTGCTGCCGCCATGCCCCACTTGATTGAGGAGCGCATCTTGATTTTCTGGAGTTTGCTCTGCCATTGCTGATTCTCTCATTTTTGCCATAACGCCTGCACAATCCTTTGGTCGCCGTTGTGATCGGTCTTATCGTCATAGAAGCACATAGTATGCGGTTACACAGTTTATCCCTCACCACAGCCATAGAGAGCCTGCTAGTAGAAAACGTAGAGCAGGCGCACAGCACAGATGCCAGGAGGTGTATGCTGGTGGAGGACTACACGAACCTATAAAGATATTCTTATTAGAGCATGCGAAATATGGTAAAGATTACCACATTTTCACCTCTCTATTATAGCATATTCTGCTTGATCTACCAAATTTCTGACGGAAAATCACCGAAAAGGGGGATAAGAAATAGACGTTGGTGCATCGTTACCCAACGCCTATTCCCCGAGAAAATGCCGCGATGCGTGTTAAAAGCGATTATTGCCGAGCGTACCACTGATAGGCATCCCTTGCATCCCCTGATTACCCGGTATGCCTTGCATCACCGGCACAGGCATCCCCGGCATGCCTGCCATATTGGGGATCGGTGCATTGCCAAGATTAGTGGTGCAGTAAGGACAAAAGCTCCAACGTGGTTCAAGCAGACGCTCGCACTTGGGGCACGGCCGCTTCAGTTTCTGCCCACACGAGGGACAGACCTGGAAATCAGACTCCACACGAGCATGACAATGGTTACAGGTTTGCCGTTCTGTCATCTCGGCGAGGAGCGACTCTTCTTCCAATTGCCGCTCATACACCTCAGCCAACGTTTGGCGCGGGCGCAAAATCATATAAATGAACAGGCCACCCACAAAGAAGACGGCAACCAACACTGTTGCAAGAACTTGCGAAAGCATATCTTGCGTGCGGGCACGGATATCGCGGAACGTCCAGACGACCAGACTTATCCAGAAAATCACAAGAAAAGCAACAGTACACCCAATCAATGGGACAACAAAGCTATTGAGCGTATTGAGTAAGTTTGTAGTGCCGCCCGCCAGAGCAGTCGCGATTACTATAGGGAAATAAGCATTCACCGGACACATGCCCCTTTCAAAAACAGAGTATAGTACTGCCTCCCAGTACACCTAGACGATTTCAATTGCTTACATTACAATCTACAACGTATGCACAGGTCGAATTGAACACACAATGGGCTAAATTGGGAAAAGATGTAGCAAATGACTATTTCCATTCCTGTTTTGCATATATTGGTATTTGTTCCATCAGTCACGATACAAAAATCAATGTCATGATCCCCCCTCCACATATCTCCACTACGACAGTGCGCGCCAGCGGATCGCTCTCGTCACCACCGACGATGTCTAGTGCTTCTCCAGTCATCTCCTCTAACAAGTTTGCCTCATAGGCCGCTCTAAAAGCAACCGACGGGCGTATAGACGCGCGCAACGAACGCGCCAGCGGATTATACACACGCACAAGTAGTCCATTGCCGGCATTGCTACGCTTGATTGCGCTGATGACCAGTTCGCGTGGCTCAACAACCAACAGCGCCCCCTGAGCAGGCAACTGGCCCGCATGCAGGTCAGTCACAATAGCACGAGTGGTCAGCGGCGTATTAAAGGCCAGTGCCTCTTGTAAGACGAACGCGCCTTCCGTTTCCCAGTTACCTCGATGCGGCACAAGCGCATAATCAAACTCATGATGGCCCAGACACTGCGCCTCCGGCGTATGCTCCATCGGCCCCGCGTGCCCACGTCGCACCGTTAAATCATCCCGCGAAAGCCATTCCACACAGCGTAAAAGCGTTACCGCTACGCCCTGTTCGCCCTCTGCAAGGCCAGGACCCGTGCGCAAAACCTCATATTCCGGCAAACCACGATTGAGAATCGCCAGCCCAAGCTCTCCGTTACTGACATCCACAAAACGCTTCTGCGGAAAGGTGTTCACTGGCATCTCAACCCACTCCCCCACATTCGCCGGGTGTGGCTGCTCTGCCGGACGCAACCGTACCTCAAAAGTCCCTTCACTGGCTACCTTTTGTACTACGTATGGAACAGGAAAAAGGACACGCACACGATGATCTTTCACACGGTTCTCTATGCTTGTATGTATATCAACGCGTCGCACACCAGTTGTTACCGCAACTCTGCTTACAATAGGACAACTTGTTACGCGCTCACTCCGTCCGCTACGATTGGCCGTACAAGCTCCTGCTAACGACCAGCGTCCACTAATACGCAAGACAGCTCGCAATGGCCCAGCTTGCTCGATCTCAATCTTGGGGGCTTCCGCAGGCAGCCCCACAAGCAGGTCATGTTCGGGCGGACAGTAGTTGTACAGGTCGCCAATATCGCCACCATCCACAAAACGGTTGAGGCCCGTAAAAACTGCATTGGTCTCCTTATCGGTAATCGTCAGCGTCCCATCCTGTACATCGGCTTCAACACGATAATAAGCATTCTCAATGACGTTCTCGTGCGCAGACAGCAAAGGATCGTGGACAGAGGGTGTTTCAGGAAAATCACTGAGTCCACGTGGATAAAGCCAGAACGTTTTCACTCCATAGGCCGGCAGACCTGTTGCCAAGATTTCAAGCGTCTCACGTGCCTGATCGACCAGCGAGACCTCGAAAGTCTGGATATCCTCACGATGCAGCAGGTCAAGGAGTTGCTGCCCCGCGTGATGAATCTCCTGCTCATTCACCACGACACGTCCCTTTGGAGCAACCATCAATTCAATATAGAGTACACCCGGTTGGCGCGGATGCACTTCATGGTGAATAGGCGACTCGCTATAATCCTCGATGAAGATACGCGTGAGATCATAGGCGTCATCGGACTGCCCAGTGAAAGATGCCATCATCCCACGTGCCATCTGAATCAGTTGTTCGGGCGTGCTGACACCAGAGAGCAAAGCGGCAGTTGCCAGCATTTCACGCGCAATGGGCAGAGAGCCGAGTTCTGCGCGCCAGCGTTCCACGATGCGATAGGGCATACGCTGTCCCTGCGCATCAACGATGATGGCGTTATGCAGCGAACCGGGGAGTTGCACTGTCGCCTGTACGGCCTCTGTGCGTGGCCCAGGGGCAGGATTAAAGACCACAATAGGCACTGGGATATAGCCACTGTGCGCTGATTGGAAGGGCGCATTGGTTGTCATAGCCGCAACAAGTTGTTGCATGGCGTCCGCGAGCAGGCCCTCGCCAACCTGCTGACTCTGGGCAAAACGCACGCTATTCTCACGGTGGACTTGATCGATGCTACAGCCGCAGATGCTATCATGGGGATGGTTTTGCAACAGATATCGCCACGCCAATGCCACAAGTTCGCGCGGATAGGCCGCTCCGATATAACTGGCCCAAGCTGTCAGTGGCTCAACCCAACGTTCCAGCAGATGTTCGGTGGCATTGTTCTGCTGTTTGATCCACATGCGCGTAGAGAGAACCGAGGGCAACAGTGGCGCGAATTGACCACTACGCATCTCACCCGTCAGCGTTTGCAACGCCTCAGCGAGCGTCTGCCCATGCTGGTCATGCCATTGGCGCACCTGCTCTATGTATTGTGGCAACGTGCCAATGTGTACTTCTAGCCCATCATAGACGGTTGATGGGCCGTGATGCGCCTCTAATTGAGTCAGCAACTGCTGATGCAGTGGGTCGATATGCGCGAGACGCTGATGAGCGGCAGCAAGCACGGCGGGCAAACCGACTTGTGGTTCCAAATGATCGGAACCATTCATGAAAAGCAACGTGTCCGTCGTGGCTTTAGGCAGAATATTAGTAACCAGCAGTTCGGTGCGCGTCACAAACTCATCCACCTGAAGCGGCATCTGGCGGGCGTTCGAGTAGCCAAGAGGGTCGGCAAGATGGATGACCAGCACACTTGTCCCATCGGGTGCGCTCCACAAAAACTCACTATGGCGCGCTTCCTCGCCCACACCACGCCAGAAGACCGCGCTCTCAATACCCACCCCGTGCAAGATTTGCGGCAGTTGCGCAATATGCCCAAAGCTATCAGGCACATAACCGACGCGCATCGGCGTGCCAAAATCTGCGGCACAGCGCAGGCCAATCTGCAAATTGCGAATCAGCGACTCGCCGCTCACCAGAAACTCATCCGGTTGTAGATACCAGGGACCAGTCAAAATGCGCCCTGAGCGGATAGCGTTGGCAAGCCGCTCACGCTGTTCCGGCTTTACTTCCAGGTAGTCATCCAGGATAATCGTTTGACCGTCAAGCATAAAATAGCGAAATTGCGGGTCATGATCGAGCGTGTCGAGCAGCAAATCAACTGTTTTCACCAAACGCAGCCGAAATTGCTGAAAGGTCTGATACCATTCGCGGTCCCAATGTGTGTGTGGGACAAGAATAATATGAAGTTGCTCGCCCATAATGCCCCCCGCTGTTGATGATCTTCCCTTCAAGATGTGTCAGGATTATCAAAATTATAGCGTATGACAGCTTATGTAGCAACCGCAACAACAACTTTTTTTGAAGCTTCGCCGTCTAGGGACGCACTACAGCTCTGTCAAACGTCATGGCGGCTGTTTTGGCAGTTCGTTCATCTTCAATTGATACACAGGCATGTGTATCACATGCATGACACCCCGTAAGTGTTATGCTCATCCTCTCTATGACGTTTTGACAAAACTGTAGGGACCGATTCATCGCGTCCGTCGCCTGTGTACTCACAATGCGCGTTTTCCTCTGGCACGGTACACGCAGAATGGCAGGCGTGATGCTTGGGCGTGGCGGACGCGATGAATCGGTCCCTACGTTCCTTTCAGGCATTTCGGGCATAACGATTATTTTTTCGCTACAGGCACAATCGCGGGCACGTTGGCGGCATGCACCTGCGCGCTAAACTCCTGCATATCGCTACTGAGGATTGCTTGCAGACGTTCCAGTTGCACGCCAATCCGCTGCGAGAGATCTGCAAAGAGCGCATAAGACTGGCGCGTGGGGGCAGCATCCGCGCTGGCAACCACGCCCACGAGAGCGGCGACCTTCGCATTCAGCTTGGCGGGATAGTTTAAGGTATCCTGGCGACTCTTGGCCTTGACCTGCACTAACTCTTCTTCGACTGCTGTTAGTTGCTCTTTCAAGCTTTGAGCGGAGTTTGCCAACGCCTCAAAATCTGCATTTCCCTTGATACGCTGCTCCCACTCCTCAACCTGCTGGCGCACGCTGCGTATCGTGTTGATCGCCTCGTTCGTTTCGGAGAGCTTATCACGGATTTGCAACAACAAGGTAGCCTGCGCTTGTAGATCGGCTTGTGTGGCTCCCGTGCGCGCGTCAGCCAAAATCTCAAAGGTCTCGCTGATCGCCTGCTCACCAAGCGTCAGGCACACCTGGTAAACACCAGGAGCAACCTGCGGACCAGCAAGAGCGGCCTCGTTACCGACATAGCCCTCGATGCGCGTGGCTTCAGGATAGCGCATATCCCAGATAAAACGATTGGTTCCTACTTCCGCGGGTACATGTGGCTCCTTGCGCTCACCTTCTTTTTTCTGGTCCTGTTGCTCAGTATCTTGCGTCTTGCTGCTGAATGACTTGATCTCATTGCCAGCAGCGTCGAGAAAGGTCAGCGTTATTGCGGCCTCTGGCTTCTGGGCCAGATAGTAGTAGACGACAACACCATCAGGCGGGTTTTCGCCCGCGTCGAGATAGCGATTCTCAAGTTCGCCATCCGCTCCCTCCACACGGCGAATCGAGATCATCGTCGCCCCCGTCATCTGGTAATAGTGACCCGCTTTCGTTGGGCGTGCAAAACCCCAGTTTGTTTTGAAACGTGTGGTCGGACGCGGCTTGAACAGATACGCCGCCTGCTCCTGTATAGATGCGCTGGCCTGACGCAGCGGCGTGATATCGTCCAAAATCCAGAAAGCACGCCCGTGCGTTGCCACAATCAGATCGCTGTCTTTAATCACCAGATCGTGAATTGGCACGACAGGCAGGTTCAGTTGCAAACTCTGCCAGGATGCGCCATTATTAAAAGAAACATAGATGCTCGTTTCGGTTCCGGCGTAGAGCAAGCCTCGCCGTTGCGGGTCCTCGCGAAGCACACGCGTGAAATCGTCATGGCGAATGCCGTTGGTGATTAACGTCCACGTCTGCCCGTAGTCATCTGTTCTGAACAGATAGGGCTGGAAATCATCGAGTTTGTAGCGCGTTGCCGCCACATACGCGGTCGCGGGATTGTGCGGCGATGGCTCGATAATGCTGATTAAGGCCCACTCTGGCAGGTCGGGCGGCGTGATATTTGTCCACGTCTGGCCAGCATCGCGTGAGATATGCACAAGGCCGTCATCGGAACCAGCCCAGAAGAGTCCCGCTTGAAGAGGCGATTCGGCGAAGGCAAAAATCGTGCAGTAGTATTCCGCGCCAGTGTTGTCTTTAGTCACTGGCCCGCCCGACGCCCCCTGTTTACCAATATCGTTGCGCGTCAGGTCGGGACTGATGATCTCCCAACTGTTGCCCTCGTCGGTTGAACGGAAGACGTGATTGCCCGTGATGTAGAGCGTATTGGGGTCATGCGGAGAGAGCAGGATTGGTGCAGTCCATTGAAAGCGGTATTTCTGATCTTTCGCGCCCCAGCCAGAGGCCAGTTCGGGCCAGACCGCAATGTTGCGCGCCTGATGACTGCGATAATCATAGCGTGTGATGTAGCCCTGATAGTTACCGGCATAGACGATATTGGAATTGTCAGGGCGCACAGCGATATAGCCGCTTTCGCCACCACCAATCTCGTAGCAATCCTCGTGCGTGATACCCGCCAGCGCGGAACGACTGGCAACGCAGATCGTTGTATTGTCCTGCTGCGCACCATAGACGCGATAGGGAACCTGATTATCGGTAGTGACATGGTAGAATTCAGCGGTCGGTTGATTGTAAATAGTTGTCCAACTTTCGCCGCCATTAAAGCTGACGCACGCCCCGCCGTCGTTGCCCTCGACCATGCGACGCGGGTTGCGCAGGTCAATCCACAAGTCGTGATTGTCGCCGTGTGGAATGCTGACCTCAAAGAAGGTTTTGCCGCCGTCAATCGACTTCCACGCCTGCACGTTCAGCACCCAGAGCGTCTCGGCATCCTGCGGGTCGGCATAAATATGGTG
>DAICZM010000129.1:4506-10785 GCA_027311145.1 Ktedonobacterales bacterium | reverse complement strand
TATTTTTCTCCCATCCTATTCGCACGGCGCATTCGTCTTTGTAAAATATTACCATAGTGTGGAATACAATACCAGTCTCTTTGCATGTTTAGGGCGAAGATGCTATAGTATAGGGAAGTGTAATGGTTACGTGTTGTTCTGGGGCTATGTAAGCGAAAGAGAGTCTTTGTTATGGCTCAGCTTGGAAACAGGACCGTTTCCCGCATCCAGAGTACTCCATGTGCGATACGTCAGGAATGGACATTTCTAACTCGTGTTGTGCTTGAAAAGGTAGCGTGGGTATGAAGAAAAAGGAAATATTGCAGGAGCATGAAGAGATATCTGGTAGGCATACCCATACCCATAGTCACACCCATGGTATGGCAAAACAGAGCCTGCGTCTGGCTTTCTTCCTGACAATTATCATTTTACTGGCGGAATTGACTGGTGGCTTGCTCTCAAATTCGCTGGCATTGCTCTCAGATGCGGGTCATGTGGTCACTGATCTTTTTGCCTTAGGCCTGGCTTGGTTCGCAATAGTACAGACGGAACGCCCCCCCAATGAGCGTAAGACTTTTGGCTATCACCGTGTCGGCATCCTGGCGGCACTGGTCAATGCGACTACGTTGATTATCATCGCCCTGGTGATCGCCTGGGAGGCTGTGCAGCGTTTTGCACACCCTGAGCCAGTACAACCATTCACGATGTTTCTGGCCGCTGGTGTGGGCATTGTGGTGAACCTGCTGATTGGGTTTGGCCTGCAAAAAGGACATGACAATCTGAACGTGCGTGCAGCTCTTCTCCATGTATTAGGAGATATTGGAGCATCAGTGGCTGTAGTTGTCGCTGGTCTCGTGATTTTGCTGACCAAATGGACGCCGATTGACCCTCTGCTCTCCGTCGGAATTGCCGCCTTGATTGCTTTCGGGGCCTGGCGTTTGTTGCGCGAAACCGCCGATATCTTGCTGGAAGCTGTTCCACATGATATCTCGCTCAATACGCTCGTGGATGATATGCGGCGCATCGCTGGTGTACAGAATGTGCATGACCTTCATGTATGGAGCATCACGAGTGGCTTGTATGCCCTATCATGCCATGTACTTATTGATAACCTCCCACCCAGCGATAGCTCACTGATCCTGTGTTCACTGACAGCCATGCTTGGCGAGAAGTATCATATTGGGCATACAACCATTCAGTTTGAATCGGATGCACATAGAAAAGTCTATTGCGAAATTGATGGCCTCTATTGTCGTATGGAGAAGGTAGAGGGGCATAACGAACACCAAGACGAGCATGAACATGAGCATGAGAGCAGGCCATATGTAGGCAGCAAGTCCGTATAGTATGTGTCGCTCAATGGCTGGATGATGTTTTCTTTGCTTGACAATAGCCTGACCCGTGCGGTAAAATGATGACTGGCAAGTCAAATATCTACTGACGAGTCAAAATATGCTCGTCAAGCGTGGATGGAAACGTTCGCGTTGCAGGAGAGCTATGGCTATGCAAACAAAACGCGCAACACGCACCTTAAAAGAGAAGCAGCGGCAAGAGCGTGAAGAGTTAATCCTTCAGGTTACTGAGGATGTTTTACGAGCGAAAGGCTATCACGAAACCTCTATTGATGAGATTGCGACGCGCGTTGGGGTGGCGAAGGGCACAATCTACCTCCATTTCCCCAGTAAAGAAGACTTGGTGGTCGCGATTTTTTCGCGTGATATCCAGCGTTTTTTGCAGGGTGTTGATGAGGCTATCGCACTTCAGACAAGTAATCGGGCGAGATTAGAGGCGGTGCTGTACTTTCTGTATAGCGGTTTTAGTAAGCGGGCCCAATTGTTGTATGCGATGTATAACAATGCTGATCTGCGCAAGCTTTTTACTGAAAAAGGTAGTAAGCTATACGACCTCTGGGAGGAGTTTGCCGTACGCATTAGCATGTTATTGGATGCTGGCAAAGTGTCGGGCGAATTTGATGATACTATTCCTACTTGCGTGATGCAGAGTGCTTTTTTAAGTCTGCTCTCTCCGCGGAGTTATGAGCGTGTGTTGCTGAGTGGGCAAATCAACGCGGAAGAGTTGGTACAGTACTTAGCACACATCTACTTTGGTGGCATTGCTACGCACTGTGAGCGAAGAGCAATCCCATAAGATATAGGATTGCTCTTTGGGAAGCGCGAAGACTACGAAGACTACAATGCACGCAGTTCGCGTTTGAGTATCTTGCCCGTAGCATTTTTTGGCAGCGGCTGGTCGATGAACTGAATGATACGTGGATATTTATAGGCCGCCACACGATCTTTACAATATGCACGAATGTCGTTTTCGCTGACCAGTGCCCCTGTTTTTAGGTAGATAATCGCCTTGATTTCTTCGCCCAATTTGGCATCTGGAATGCCAAGCACAGCGACTTCAGAGATGGCGGGATGTGTATAGAGTACCTCCTCGATCTCACGTGGGTAGACATTGAAACCGCCACGAATGATCATATCTTTCTTGCGGTCGACGATTGAGAAGTAGCCATCTTCATCCATTACACCCATATCACCAGTGTGGAACCAGCCGTCGCGAATGGCTTCTGCGGTGGCTTCGGGTCGTTTATAGTAGCCTTTCATCACATTATGCCCGCGAATGACAATTTCGCCAACTTCGCCGATAGGAACTTCTTTATCGCGGAAATCGACGGCCCTCATTTCAACACCCCAGATGGGAATGCCAACTGTGCCGGGTTTGGTGGGCTTAAAAAGGACGTTAAAGGACGCCGTTGGTGATGTTTCGGAGAGGCCGTAGCCTTCCAGAATTTTGATGCCAAACTCTCTTTCCCAGGCTTGTAGAACTTCGACAGGTAGTGCCGCGCCTCCACTATTGCAGATGCGTAAGCTCGAAAGGTCGTATTTCTGACGTTCTGGATGGTGCAGCAGATAGATATACATCGTCGGCACGCCGGAAAAGGCTGTGACGTGATCGCGCTGGATGATTTCATAGGCTTTGATGGGGTCGAAACGTGCCATCAGTGTCAACGTTGCGCCAACGAAAAGTAAAACGCCCATGACTGCGCTCAGACCGAACGAGTGAAAGAGCGGTAGTGCGACCAGGCCTACATCGTCATCACGCCAATCAACCCCCAGCCGGGTAGCGCAGACGAGTGCGTTGAGGAAAAGGTTCAGGTGACTGAGTTCGGCTCCTTTGGGTTTGCCCGTCGTGCCGCTTGTATAGAGGATAACCGCAGTATCATCGGGCATGGTGGCCGCCATCTCAAAAATCGGTAACGTGCCTGCCATCATCACCTGAAAGCTGGTAGCGGCTATGCCTTCTGGTAAGGCCTGTGAACCTGGAGCATTGACCATCACAAAGTGCTTGCACGTCTCTGTTTGCTGGTAGCCGATACTGGCATCAGCGGTAAAACCTTCCCATGCAATGAGCATCACGGCATCGCTATCTTGTAGGTGGTAAGCCACTTCCGGTGCTTTAAGCAGCACATTGAGTGGCACTACAACTGCCCCAAGTTTGAGGATGCCAAAGTAACAGATGACGAACTGTGGGATATTTGGTAGCATCATTGCTACTTTCTGGCCCTGCTTAATCCCTGTGTTGGCGAGCGCGTTGGCGAACATGTTTGAAGCAGCATGGAGTTCGCCATAGGTCATTTTGAAATCGTCAAAAATAAGGGCTGTATGATTGGCCTTCCCTCTGGTGGTTTCAGTGAGCATCGTTGCTAGGTTCAGACTCATCCGGCTCTGTCCTTTCTTAATGGTACGTATGGAGGCCCATAGGTGTCGATCTGTAAGAGACCTCTGCCTGTATTATAAACCAAATAGCCGAGTGTCGTGACACGATTGCAAAGACTTATTGCACTATGCAGGAATAAAAACCTATATTTTTCCGTTTCATGTAACGAATAAGCAGCATATACTGCTGAACTCATCAGAGTAGTGTTTACGCAAACAGTGCCTTTTTAACAAGGCCTATTTTTATCGTTTATGTGAGGAAATATAGTAATGTTGGATTTCACGCCAGTCAAGAATCACACGCAGTCATTTGTTGAGTTTACCAATGGCATGACCAAGACCGATTTGCAGCGATACACGAACGAAATGATTGATACCGAACTCGATATCATCGCAAACGCGCATGATGCAGATGTTGTCTTTGTGCCAGTTGATCCGCAAGCCAAAGATCCGTTTGGGAAACCGGAAGAGAACGAACTGGCATGGACGCTTGGACATGTAATCGTCCATGCCACTGCGTCGTCTGAAGAAGCGGCGGCATTGTCATCTGCCCTGGCACGCGGCCTTGTGCCAGGCGAACGCTCCCGCTATGAAGTGGAGTGGCGCACGTTGACAACGGTTGCGCAACTCCGCCAGCGTTTAGAAGAGAGTCGTCGCATGCAGCTAGCCCTGCTGGAGAGCTGGCCCGACGAGCCACACCTCGACCTGATGCAGACACTCTCATTTGGGCAATTTAACGCGACCGCTCGTTTGATTGTCGGATTGCTTCACAGTGACTCACATCTGGAGCAGTTGCGCGAGATTATGCGCCAGGCCACTGCTGCCCGCGCATAATCCACATAAATATCTTGTAGGGACCGATGTGTCGTGCCGAAGAAACAGGTTCGCTCTTTTGGGTGAGAAATGTTATGATGGTTGGGAAGAGAACAAAAGAGAGAGGGTGTGTATGGCAAAAGAGCATCCATTTTCTACATCCCGTTTAAGTCGCCGTGAGTTTATTATTCTCAGTGCAGCAGGGGTATTACCTGCTGCACTGGCTGCATGTCAGAGTGGGTCGCCAGGTGTGAGTAGTGCGACCCCGACGCCAGTTGCCACAAAGGCCATTGCGACACCACGTCCGACCATACAGGCATCGCCAGCCAATGCTGATTGGTCCGCGCTAGCAAAAAGATTGCAGGGAACGTTGGTCATGCCGGCCAATCCAAATTATGCGACTGCTTTGCAACTCTTTGACCCTCAGTTTGATACTATTCATCCAACGGCAATCGCCTATTGTGCCTCGCCTCCCGATGTGCAAAATTGTCTCGCCTTCGCGCGCCATTTCGCTCAACCCTTTGCCGTGCGTGCTGGTGGTCATTCTTACGCAGGCTATTCAACTTCGACTGGTTTGGTGATCGATGTGACCCGTATGAATGCTATCCACGTTAACGCGAATAGCGGCGTGGCAACCATCGGCGCAGGGGCGCGCTTGGTCGATGTCTATGCAGGGCTTGCGCAACAGGGTGTTGTCATTCCTGCCGGTTCTTGCCCAACTGTTGGTGTGGCTGGTCTGACCATGGGTGGTGGCGTTGGTGTGCTTGGGCGTAAGTTTGGCTTAACCTGTGATAATCTGTTCTCGGCTCAGGTTGTGCTGGCGGACGGACACATCGTAACCTGCGATACAACCCAGCATGTAGACCTTTTCTGGGCCTTGCGTGGCGGTGGTGGTGGCAACTTTGGTATCGCTACCTCTTTTACCTTTCAGACGCATGCTGTCTCAACATTGTCTCTTTTTACACTCGCATGGGCATGGCCACATGCCGCAGACGTATTTGATGCATGGCAACACTGGGCTCCCCAGGCTCCCGATGAGGCGTGGTCAAACTGCTTGTTTCTGGCAACGAGCAACAAGAGCGCGGAACCAATCGTACAGATTAATGGCGTCTATGTTGGCGATACTGCCTCCCTCAATCAACTACTGGCCCAAGTAAGCAGTAAAATCGGCGTAGCTCCGCTCAGCCGTTATGTCTCAACCGCCAGCATTCTTGATACGATGCTCTATGAAGCTGGCTGCTATGGAAAAACCGTCAATGAGTGTCATCTGCCGGCGCAAGACCCGCAAGGTCAGATGCAGCGCGATACTTCAGGAGCAAAGTCTGATTATTTTAGCAGTGTCATACCTCGCCAGGGTATTGATGCGCTGGTAAACGCGATTGCCAGTCGTCAGGCCTCTTCTGCGCTGGGTGAAGGTGGTTTTGGCTTTGATGCCTATGGTGGGGCAATCAATCGGGTGGCTCCTGATGCTACTGCTTTTGCCCACCGCAATGCGCTCTTCTCTGTGCAATATTCGGCAAACTGGCAGGCCAGCGATGCGCTCTCGGTTATCGCCGCCAATCGTTCCTGGTTGAACAATATCTGGCAGGCCATGCGTCCCTATACCAGTGGAGCCGCATATCAGAATTATATTGATCCTGACTTGGCGAACTGGTTGCAAGCCTACTATGGTGCAAACCTGCCGCGTTTGCAGCATGTCAAAGCTACCTATGACCCAACGAATCTCTTTCATTTTGCGCAAAGTATCCCTCTCGTCTAAGGC
>DAICZM010000129.1:0-4496 GCA_027311145.1 Ktedonobacterales bacterium | reverse complement strand
CGCTAACAGCGGCGGTTAGCAATTGCAATGTTTTGATTGTCTAGTGTTCAGAAAGAAGCGTGCGTATGACAGCAGAGACATCTGCAGCAAGCAATGCACAAGGGTTGAGAGTGATCGGGGCTGGTTTTGGACGCACTGGAACGCTCTCGATGAAGACCGTTCTCGAAGAACTCGGCTTTGCACCATGCTATCACATGGTAGAGGTTTTCCAGCATCCTGAGGCGGTCCCCTATTGGGAAGCCGCCGTTGAGGGAAATTTTGTAGATTGGCATGCTATCTTCGGCAAATATCAGGCAACAGTCGATTGGCCCGGCTGTACGTTTTATGAGCAGTTGATGCAGGTCTATCCTGATGCAAAGGTGTTGCTAAACGTGCGTGACTTCGATTCCTGGTATGAGAGTGTGCTGAGTACGATTTATCCCGCCAGTCGTAACCGTCCTACGCCTGAGATGCTTTCGATGTTTGACGCTGAGCATGTCAGGTGGGGAAAGACAATTAATACGCTCATCTGGCAAAAAACATTTCATAACAGGTTTGATGATAAAACGTATGCGCGTTCTGTCTTTGAGCAACACTACGAAGAGGTCAAACGTAAGGTTCCAGCAGAGCGATTGTTGATCTATAGTGTCAAAGAAGGCTGGGAGCCACTGTGTGCCTTTCTAAACGTAGAAGTACCACAGAACACCCCTTTTCCGCGCCTAAATGACAGAGAAAGTTTTATGAACAGAACAGGCATAGAGCAACAAAGAACAGAATAGTAGCAGCAGGTAATCACAATCAGGGCTTCTCAAAGCATTTTTTTGAGTAGCCCTGATTGTTTGCCAAATGATCCCTTGACAGGTATGTTTTCTCATGATACTCTTGGATTAAACAATTATGCATATATGCGCATAATTGGTAGGGAAAAGAGGTTTGTCATGGAAGCACGTTATTCGTTTGAGGACTCAAGCTCGTTAACTGTCGCGTTGGAGCCGGTCTGGAATGCATTAAACAGCTTTGCGTTGCTTGATAATGCGCACTATCAGGGTCTCGGCATCTGGGTTACGCAGAGCAGTGCCGCATTGACGCCTGCACAACGCCATACGCATCATTTGCTCTTTGGCGGCTTGCGCGACGCCTTTACGCCACACGATGAGCCGGATTTCCCCGCCTACCTAGGTCGGTTGTCAGAGCAGCCTGTTGATAGGATGCAAATGCAGATGCTGGAAATGCTGCGCGTTCGTTTTGCCCAACTTACTGCTGATGCTCCTCCCGATCATGCGCGTCTGCTGGAAGACGTGGGAGCATTTCTCTATTGTGTCAAGCAGGTGCAGGGGAACGGTTTTAACGAGGACGTACAGCGGGAAGTGCATGCTGTACTGCAAGACCCGTCTGCGATGCGGCAGATGCTCCTCGCACATCTTGCGATGCTCTGGAAGACGACCTTTGTGGCTGAGTGGAAGCGCGTGCAGTCCTTGCTACGCTGGCAGGTTGAGATGTTTACATATCATTTAGATGTGCGCATGCTGCTCGATGAGACCTTTTATTATCTGACAAGTCGTCACTTGCCTTCAGACCTGCGTGTGCCTGAAACGGCGGCGGTGATACTGGTTCCATCCTGGCACACGGGCCGCCATGTCACGCTTTGGCATGAGATGGCAACGGTGGGAACGCGGGAAACAGTACGCCTGTTTTTCAGTGAGCCGCCCAACTATGATCTTGCTGCACGCTCAGCACCCGTTGGACGCGCTGAATTGCAGGCGCGTTTCAATGCGCTCGCAGACGAGAGCCGTTTAGAGATTATCGAACTGCTGAAGCGGCAGAGCGAGATGGAAGCGCAGGAGATTATTGCGGCTCTTGCTCTCAGTCAGTCAAGCGTTTCGCGCCATCTCAAACAACTGGTATCGATGGGATATCTATATGAGCGGCGTGGGGAGGGCGCGAACAAAACCTATCGTCTGAGTTCTTTTGGTTTCGCGCGCACAATGCATGCCCTGAACCAGTTCATAGAGAGCGAGGCGAAAACCGTATCCAGTGTGCAGGACGGGGCACTATCGCGGGAACTGCGACGTTTTCTAGATCGGAATGGTCGCCTGAATATGTGGCCGCCTGCAAAACAGTATGACAAGCTGTTGATTCTGGAATATCTGGCCTCTTTCTTCGAGCGCGGGCGCACGTATAGTGAGAAAGAAGTCAACGAGATACTCGTTGCGCATAGCGTTGTCAATGACAGTGCGGCTTTACGACGTGCTATGCAAGAATATCGTTTCATGGATCGCATGCGCGATGGTTCACAATACTGGCTGATCGGTTCTGAGATCACCGAGTAGACCATGGGCAATGCCTGTGTGTGTAGGTTGGCGCGTTAGTGGATACTTGCCAATATGACAGGCCAGTTCAATGGCTTGTTTAAAGGTGAGTGACCGACCTGCGGCCCAGGCATTTTCCCAGACTTTGTCGTCCACACGCATGCGAATCTGCTGACGGATAACTTGAATAAACGGGTTGGTGTTGGTCCAGGGTGTTAGGCCAATCGCATCCATCAAGCCCTCTGCGGCTCCCCCAATTTGCGCAGAACGGATGCTGGCCGTGACTGCATCTGGTTCTGTATACAGGCCGACGGCGAAGCTCAAGAGGCCCATGCCAGTGGTGATATATTGTTTATGGTCTAACTCTTCGCAAAGCATGATGCTTTCCTGTAGACATGCGATGGCTTCCGTATATTTGCTTTCTAAGATAAGCATCCCGCCCTGATCTTTGAGAAGATCAGCCAGCGCACTTTTATCTCCTATCTGTTCAAATAAGGCTTTGCTTTGTGTATAGAAAACGTGCATCTGCACAAAATTGCTGTTAAAACCGGCAACATCTCCTAGATAGAGAAGAAGTTGGGCGGCTAGCCAGGCATCTTTTTCATTCGCCAGGCAAGCGAGGCCTTCTTCGTAGACGGCGGATGCTGTTTCATAATCCTGTTGCGCATGTGCAGCCCAACCACGATGGAGCAATGCGGTTGCCAGCCCGGGTGCATCGTTTAGTTGCCGCCAAAGAGCGATACTTGCTTCAGCCAGGACAATAGCGTTTGGCTGGTTATTTTCTAAACAGAGTAGACGTGATGCTTCACTCAAGGCTTTGGCGCGTGCTGCAAGCGTCGTAATATCTGCATCGGTAGGCAGTGGCTGTGTAAGAACCGCTGTCAGCCATTCGCGCGCTTTGGGTAGATAGCCTTGCCATTCCCAATAGGGGCGAAAACTTGCCGCGAGCCGCAGGCAGAGTTCGAGCGCGGAGCAGGAGGTATGCGTAGTAAGACTTACGGATAGAATACGGCTACTGGCGATGATTTGCGCTTGTTGTTCTGGTCTGTTATGTGCAGTCGCAATACGGGTTTCCAACTGTGTACGTTCGATGAGCCAGTCGATGGCACTCTGAAAATTGCCTAAATCGTTTGTTTGGAGGGCCAGCCATGCACGTTGCTGTGGCCCGCGCAAGCCCATTTCAGCCATCTCGGCTTTCTGGGTGTAATAGCTAGCGTGCCAGTCACGAAGACGCTCAACTTCGCCCCGTGCCGCTAGTTGCTCCAATGCATATTCGCGCAAGGTTTCAAGCATTGTGAAGCGTAGCTGTTGGTCATTTGTAGTGAAGCGAACGATGAGGCTATGATCGACAAGATGCTCAAGAACATCTAGCGCGGCTTCGGCATAGTCGGGCGTTACTGTGTCGTGCATAATGGCCTCTGCGTCATCAAGCGACCAACCTCCAGTAAAAATGCCCAAACGATTAAACCAGGTCTGTTCATCTGGTGAGAGTAGCTGATAACTCCAAGCAATCGTATGACGAAGTGTGCGCTGATGGACAGGCCGATTTTTAGAGCCTCCTGTTAATAGTGGAAGGCGTGCCTTTGTAAGACGTTCAAGAAGATGTGACAAAGAAAGCGTCTTAAGCCGTGCCGCGGCGAGTTCAATCGCTAGCGGCAGACCATCAATGCGGTGACAAATGTGCATGATAAGTATAATATCTTCATCTGTGATGGTAATATCAGGTATAGCTGCACGTGCGCGTTCTATGAAAAGCTGAATCGAACCATATTGGAGCAATTGCGCGGCATTGGGCATGGTGCTGGCCGAGGGAAGATCTAAGGGAGGAACACGAAATTCATATTCACCATACATATGCAAAACAACCCGACTCGTTATTAGCAGTTTGAGGCCAGGGACCTTTGCCAACATCTCATCTAACAGCGGGGTTGTTTCTGTGAGTTGCTCAAAATTGTCCAAGACCAGCAGCAGTTGTCTATCTTTTAGATAGGTGAGCAGGCTTTGTAGGGGCGATAATGTGGGTGTAGAGGCGATGTGCATTGCCTGAATAATGCTCATGGGTAATTGATTGGCTGTGTTGATACTTGCAAGAGGAACATACCAGACACCATGCGTAAAATCGCCGCGTATCTCTTCCGCAACATGCAATGCGAGGCGTGTTTTGCCGCTACCGCCAGAACCACTCAGGGTGACGATACGAACATCTTT
>DAICZM010000128.1 GCA_027311145.1 Ktedonobacterales bacterium | reverse complement strand
GCTCCTTCCACGACTTGCACGTTAGCTGCCAGAACTTTCTCAACCGCCTCTTCCACGTCTTGCATATCAACTGTCAGCAGATATTCGTGAGTGTCTTCCTTTTTTTGTACATCAAATCTCAAAAACTCATCAAAATTTTCTTTTGCTTCTTTTATATTTTCTGCCAAGATTTTATCGCCAGCATCGCCCTCATCAAGCCTGCCTTTTTTATCTATTTCATGCATGCACAACCTCTCTCTCACGCATATCATCTTGCTCTATGGCGACGAGCGGTTGTGTAGGTTGCAACAGCGGCGACGCCAACCCACCCAGGATAAGCCACGCCAGCATGGATAATGCGAAGAGCGTCCAGCCGTTAATACTGATGCTATTCACGCTTAATTCCACAATACAGGCAATACCGCCACCAACAAGAGCCTGTGTACGCCTATCACATTGTCGCCAATTGCGCCAGGCAGCCCAAAGCCCATTGCCGAGCAAGGCGAGAAAAATTAGCAGGACAGGAATACCGGCCATTGCCGCCCATTCCAGATAGGAGTCGTGAGGATGAGCCAGTGGCAAAAACTGTGCAGGTACACGATATGGGTTTGCGCGGATCAGATACACCTCTGTCCCTAACCCTATACCAGTAAGAGGAAAAGCTTTAATAACTTGAATTGCTGTTTGCCATGCAGCAATGCGCAGCGATAGCTCATTTGTCCCGCTCGCATGCTGCCACTGTAGCGTAAGTTGGGTTGGAAATAGGGTAAAAATTAATACCGTGCCCAACAGCGCAATGAACAGGAACCACAAACGATAGCTCACCCTCCCCATCAAGAGCCAGAAGACACCCAGGGCGGCCAGAAAACCGACCCAAGCCCCGGTACTGTAGGTGGAAATCAATGCTCCTAGTAAAAGAGCCATTTCTAGCGCATACAACCCTTTTTTCAACCAGTTCTTGCTTTCAAAAAAGAGGCCAAGCGGCAAAAAAAACATCATCGCCAGAAATGTCCCATTCCAGTTCGGATCGACAAAGAACGAGCCAGTACGATGAGCTAACGAGCTTGTGCCACTTAGAGCAAAGTCTGATGTTAAGTTGAGTACGGCATCATAATGCGACGAGCTAAAGAGAATTATACCTGTGAAAGCTTGAATAAGCGTATGTATTGCAAGCAAAGCTCCTAGCAGAGCTAAGTACGCAAAGAGTTTACGCATAGGTGTATAGCTACGTACAATGATATTACCCAGCCAAAACATCAAAAATGCGCCAAAGATGTTGCTTTGATAATAAGAAGCAGCATCATAGAGCATATATTGCCCACCCTGAATCGCTGGATAAATCGTGAGTATCAGGAATAGCACCCACAACCAGAAGGGCTGCGGCCCTACGACAGGAAATTTCTCCGAACGCGCTAGCAAAAAATATATCAGCAGGAAGAATGCAAGCAAAGGCACGATCAAGTGTAGCCCTATATACTGATCAACATAGAGATGGACAAAAATAAGAACCGCCATCAGCATTTCATACTGGCGCAAAATGAGCAGCAATAATAACAAGAGACCACCAACAACAGCCGCTATCGCATAGAGTCCGAAGACGCCGATGCTCCCCCCTACCAAGAGTGCAATAGCCACTACTGCCAGCACGATCAGTAGCGAAGAAATTTGATTCGGCTCAAACAGACGTATTGGCAGGCTTCCACTTCTCTCCACCATTCCCCTCACTTTCTCCATACCATACTCATGCGCTAAAATTTTCTTAAACGTTGGGCATAACTCCCACATCCAGTATACCGGTCACGCAAAACGGCCTAGCAGAGATACTCAACACTGGAGAGATTATTTTGCGTCAGTGGTTGCGCCCAGGCAGCCATATCTACGCCGTCAACGGTGTTTGTCGCCAACAAGCGCAGACTACCAGAAGGCCTCACGTTGCGCGCACAAGTCGGGAGGACAAGCTGCATCTGCCAGGAGCGTGTAATCCCTGCCTGCCGTTGCACCAGCTCGCTGTAGTGCCAGCCAGCAGTGCCATACGTTGCCACTGCTGGCACAGTCCAACTGAGATTAATTGTCAGCGTCTGCCCAAACGAGAGCGTAAAAACGCCCGACCAGACGGTGTAGCCGTAAGCCTTACTAGTGGTAGACGGCGTCCAGCCATTCTGTCTATGCAGCACGCTCCCTTTCGGCACATAGACACGCAGATAATCCCGATACAGATGCGTCCCGTAAATATTGCCCGGTGTTGTCCAGCTATAGTGCATGCTCAAGTGATGCAGTGCATCTCCTTGTGCGTCCAGCGTGACTTGATCGTGAACCACATTTTGAATGTAGTGATTGGCCTTGTCGCCCGCGACGTTAGCATCGACGAGCATGACCTCATCACCCGACGTTGCCTCTATCGCACCATCAAACTGCAACTGATGCAAGGCCTGCTCGGCAGCAGGTGCGTTGAACGATAACTGAATATCCTTTGCCTGCAAGCCATGCAACAACAACTGCACCAGTGCGGGCCAGCGAGCCGTGGGCATTTGCCGAAGCTGCTGCATAAAATGCAGGGCGAGTAGACTGGTAAAACGCTTGCGCAGCGAGGAATGTCCATCAGGCGAGGCAACAGTGTCAGGTCCCTGCGCACCCGCTCCCAGCTGATAGTAATGAATCAGATCGATCAGGTTGCTTGCCGTCACCACTTGCTGGTATTCTGGTACGCTAACCGGACCCGTGATCGCCAAGGCTTGCTCGATAAACTGCGGAGTAATCGCGATCACGCCTTGAAAGGTTCCCTTGCCACCCTCAAGGGCGTAATTAGTCTCGGCATAATGAGCCGCCGTCGGGAAATCAGCATCCAGATTAGAATCACGCAAACTCCAGCTGCTCGTTGCCAGGAAATTGCTAAACCATTGATACTGCGGCGGATAAGGAATACGCCCGCCGCTACCATAAAACGGACGATCCAGCAGATCAACATCGGTGATGTCGGCAGCGAGCAGATGACCACCAGAGAGTGTAGCGATGCCATAGTTGCCAACAAAGCCACCACCAGGACGCAATTCTGTCGAGTCAAGCAACTCAATCAGATAGTTCGAGGGCGTGCCAACACCTAATATGGCGGGAAGAGCGGGCAAAAGCTGCGTGAGATCCGTCATCCAGAGCTTTACCATTGGCAAGTATTGTTGCATCTGCGCGAAAGCTTTGGCAATACGGGCATCAAACTGCACATCCGCTGCTTGCAAGTGCGTCGCCGCATTGATGGCAAGTTGCAACTCACCCATTGCTTGTTGCACATCAGTCATGACTTGGACCATTTGCACCTTCGTCAAGCCCGATGACTGCCAGGGATTATGAAAAGCTGTCCCCAGCAAACTCAGGAGCATGCAGCCTGCCAGACCCGCGCGGGCGAGATGTTGCGCGGCGGGCAGCAGAAAACGCGCCGCATGCAACTTAGCTCCATAGACTGGTAGTAAATCACTTGCCGTCGGTATCGCATTGATCGCATCGCTCAACGTGCTAAAATCGCTGTTTGCCGTGCTAAACTCCAGCCGCGCCTGCCCAATGCTCGTCGTGTTCAACGGATCATGCTGAAGAGTGCGTAACAGCGTAACAGCACGCTCAAGATGTTGTATGCCCTGCTGGGCCATCGCCATATCCTGCGGGTAGGTTACAGTAGACGCTCGATAGGCCAAAACGCCGCCCACACTCGTGAAAAGTAGTACTACAAGCAAGGCCGCGAGCAGAAAGAGTCGCCACTTTCCGCTCTGCCCGCGCCTGGGTTTCATCTCCGACAGCCGCATATTCGGTCGTGCCTTCAGTGCCGTATGTGCCATACCCTATCCCCCCTTCAATCCATCCTAGACTAGCGTTTGGCAAACGTCTCCGCATGAACCATATCGGGCGATGCCCCCATAGCAGTGCGTTTTTCTCCACCATGCTCATCTTGCTGTTGTGCATAGTAGTAATACGAGTAGGAGCCATCATTGCGACCACGTCGCTGCTTGTTCGCAACGCAACCAATTACATTAGCACCATTCTGTGTCAGCAACATTTTGGTGTGTGCCAGCATCTTACGATTGGCGCGCATCGTATCTACCACCACCAACACACCATCGACACGCGGAGCCAGAATGGCAGCATCCGATAACCCACTAATCGGAGGTACATCGTAGATCACGATATCTACCCCGCTCTCGGCAATTAATACCATCAGTCGCTGCATAGCCTTCGAGTCGAGCAGTTCTGAGGCATTCGGTGGCAAGGGACCAGATGGCATGACATGCAGATTGGGAATACTTGTGGGGTGGACAAACGTCTTCAGCGAAAAGATACTATTGCGGTTATTTGAGCCAATCGCGGGCAGCGAAGATGGCGGCATAAACTGACTACTGCTATTAGGGGGTACTGGTAAGACCGTACTGACCGTATTGCAGGACATAATGGCATTGCTCAAGCCCATTTTATCATTGGTCAAACCCAGTTTTTGATGCAGCGTTGGACGACGCAGGTCGGCATCGACCAGCAGGGTATTTTTACCCGCCTTCGCCATGAAGATCGCCAAGTTGACTGCTACGGTACTTTTGCCATCGCCCGGCATGGCACTGGTGACCATGATACTGCGCAGGGGCCTATCAATGCTAGAAAAGCTAAGGTTTGTACGCAGAATACGATACGCTTCCGCAATCGCATCATGTCCACGCGAATTGAACAGGATCGCATCCTCCTTGCCTTCACTACGCCAAATCGTCCCCAACACGGCCCAATTCAATAGTTCTGTGATCATCTCTGGCGTGCGTACCCCCATATCCAGTTGGTCGATCAATAAAGCTAACAAGATACCAAGCAGCAAACCTGCGACTACGCCTCCCCCAGTATACAATGGCACATTTGGACGCACAGGCTGTGTTGTCGCCTGCGAGGGCTGTACAACATGGAGCAGATTGCCACTCTGCGCTTGCGATAGGTCCAATTGCGTCAATACACTCTGAAGCTGGTTTACATGTGTCTGCAAGCCGCTGATCTGATTTTGCACGCTTACAATCTGTGCCTGACTAGCATTATGGGCCTGCAAATCAGCGATCTTATTCGTCAATGTTCCTATTTGCTGCTGGTCCGTCTGAACCTCTTGTTGTATCTGCTGCTGCGAATTCGTATTATCCTGCTGCGTCGCTTGCCTTTGTTGCTTGATAAGCGTATTGGCGATAGCATTCGCGATATCCGCCGCTTGTTGTGGGTTGTGATCTTGCACACTGATACTAAATAACTGCGTATTGAGCTTGGAAGTCGCGGTCACCATGCCCGCCAGTTGATCTGCCGTTAAGCCATACTGTGGAGCAACTGCACGCAATACGGGATCACTGACTGACAGTTGGGCCTCGGTCTCAACTAACTGATCACTAGCTAGCAAGCTCGTATAGTCAGCCGGACTACTACTTGAGGTCACGGTTACCTCAACTAACGCGATTGATTGATAGACAGGGCGCATCACCAGACTAACGAGCAACGTCCCCAGACTGACCACGCCAAAACATATTGCGATTATTTTCCACTGCTTAATTAATACACTCCAATAATGTTGTAGTGTCACCGCTCATACCTCTCTTCCCATACCGGAACATCTATTATTTTTTACCGTCCGCGCCCCGCTAACACTTCAAGCACAGTTGCTAGAATAATCGAGACATCCAGGGCAAAAGAACGATGTTTGATGTAATACAGGTCATACTGCAATTTTGCCAGTGCATCCTCGCTTGAACTGCCATACGTATATTTGACTTGCGCCCAGCCCGTCAGGCCCGGCAACACGCTCAAACGACAGCGATAAAAAGGAATAGTCTTTTCCAGGCTCTTCACAAATTCCTCACGCTCCGGGCGTGGACCAATCAGGCTCATCTCGCCGCGCAAAATATTGAGGACTTGCGGAAGTTCATCAAGGTGTGTAGCGCGCAAAAATCGCCCAAGCCGCGTCACACGCATATCACCCTTTGCTGCCCATATCGCTCGCCCAACACACTCAGCATCAGTACACATCGAACGAAACTTACGCATCACAATTTTCTTGCCCTGATAACCCAAGCGTTCTTGCTGATAAAAAATAGGGCCGGGCGAGTCCAGAGAGATCAGGAGAGCCAGCACGGGGAACATACAGGCTAAAGCAAGAGTTCCGATGAGGCCAAAGCCAACATTCAAGAGTTTTTGCCAGACAAGATATTTCACAGAGATCACATGCTCAGAAGGCAGTGAAATATACCATTGCTCACCGACAAATTCGACGGGAATCTTTCCCTTCATACGCTCATAGACCATTGCCATTGGCACAACAGTAATGCCAACTTGGGCTGCCTCAATGGCGGTCTGAAATAATTCGGGGTCTGCGTGCCGCTCCGTTGCCATAATGACCAGCTCGATTGCTCGTTTCTGAATCAACACACGTAGCATCTCGCTATCACCTAGCACGGGAAACGATTGATTGCGCTGCTCAACACCGGGGCAGGCCGCAATGCAGCCCAAGATATTGAGCGTAGGGCGTTTTACATCGCGCAACTCATGTACAAGCAATGCCCCCGCCGGTGTATCGCCCACAATCACAGCACGCTGGCGAAAGCGTGGCAAGCGCATCACTTCAACTAGCACAATACGCCAGAGAACCAGCACGGGGAAGGCCACACTCGCAAAGATGAGATAATAGCGCAGTGACGTGACCACACCCAGCAGATCAACAAGCGTGCTAATACCCATCCAGCCAAGCAGCATCACGAAGAGCGCGAAGACCACAACCAACGTTTTCAGACGATTCGCGACATAACCGCTGTCTTGCGCCCGTGTGATTGCCAGCCCAACTATCCAGCTGACAAATGCGATACACCCCCATAGCAGCATGCGATGCCAACCTGGCAGTGGACTACCTATCAATAGCCACATCCGCAAGACGGGCATAAACGTAAGTAGCAGACCAAGCAGACCTCCTATAATGACGGAGTCACCCACTCGCAGCCACATCGCCCACCACTGTGCTGAGGGCCGCTGCTGCTCATAAACATCCGACCATACGAAAGGCTGGGCCACAATACTTGGCTTCAACGGCTCTTCGGTCACCACCACAAGCTCGTTCTCGGCTTCTAATAATCCTACAGGCACAACATGTTTTAGTTGGCCCTCTTCCTCACGCCTGTATTCATCATACAGCGGAACTTGTCCATCCATAACCACCCCACATATTAAAATGTTACCAGTCATTGCCGCTTATATGGCTGCAATGCGCCTGATCTATCGCTGTATCAAACTTTGCGCAATCAACACAGCAGCATCGCCATTTCCGAACGGGTGCTCATGTAGCAGCGGCGGCATTGGTCGCTCCACCGCTACAAGAATTGCCGCTATGTCACTCCCGACCAGCACATTCCAACCCGCCTGCACCGTCTCAATCCACTCGGTCTCCTCACGCATCGTCACGCATGGAACCTGAAAGAAAAATGCCTGCTTCTGCACACCACCTGAGTCCGTCAGAATGCGATGGGCAGAGCGTTCTAGCGTCAACATATCCAGATAACCCACTGGCGGTATGACTTGAATATGCTTTTCAAGTGGAATGTGATACGCGGCGAAACGTGCCTGTGTGCGTGGATGCATGGGAAAAATAATCGGCATGGCCAGACGATTCAACGCCTCGGCAATTCGACCCAACGCATTTACGTCATCAGTATTCGCAGGCCGGTGAATTGTAACTAATAAGTAGCTGTGCGGCTCTACCTCTAGCGCACGCAACAACCCCTCGGCACGCGCATCGAGGGCTGGCTCCATCTGCAACTGAATGTCATACATCACATCGCCTACTACTTCGACACCCTGTATGACGCCTTCTTTCGCAAGTTGCGCCTGGGCTGAATGGGTAGGACAAAACAGACGTGTCGAGATGTGATCGACAACCACACGGTTAATCTCTTCTGGCATAGCACGATTGAAGCTACGCAACCCCGCTTCAATATGCGCAACAGGTAGGTGCAATTTCACGGCTGCCAGAGTCGCTGCGAGTGTACTATTGGTATCACCGAAAACGACGACCCAATCTGGCTGCTCTTCTTGCAACACTTGCTCAATGGCCTCTAACATGCGCCCCGTTTGCGCCCCATGCGAACCCGAACCACAATTCAGATGATAGGCAGGCGGCGGCAACGCCAGCTCCTCAAAAAATTGGGCTGACATCGCATAGTCATAATGCTGGCCAGTATGAATCATGCACTCCTCATGAAGCTGACGTAATGCCCGGCTGACGGGGGCAAGTTGTACAAACTCTGGTCGTGCCCCTACGACTGTTGCCACTTTCACGCTCGCTCTCCCTCTCTCAGCTACACGCATGTATAACTTAGCCTTGCACGACAAGTGCGGCTTCGTCCCACGCTTTACGGTGTTGCCCCTCTTGGGCGGAAGCCAATAATTGATGCACGATGCGCAAAACGGCGATGCCATCCTCGCCCGAAACGGTCGGCGACTTGTCTTGCTCTATCGCAGTCAACACATCTTCATACTCCAAACGCAATGGCTCGGCCTTCTGCACCTTCAGGCGCGTCATCGTACCCTCGCTTACGCCCTTGAGCGAGCTGAGTGCATCCCAGTTTGTCACCGTATAGTCATTCTGATAGAAGTACACATCCTGCGTCAAATAGTTAACAACATACATGCCCTTCTCACCCGTAATACTCAATTCGCGCACCTTTGTCGGCGTCAACCAGTTGACCTCTAACGTACCCACAACATTGTTCGCGAAGCGCAAAACGCCCTGTACAGCATCTTCGCACTGCTGATGTACGCGCTGCTGCATCACTGCAAAGACCTGCTGAACCTCCGCATCAGTCAGATAGCGCATGATATCGACATCGTGCGTTGCCAAGTCAAGCGACACGCCCACATCGCTGATGCGATTGGGAAAAGGGCCGAGACGGCGCGCATTGAGATGGAAGATGCGCCCCAACTCGCCTGCCATTAGACGACGTTTCACCTCAATGATCGCGGGATTGAACCGCTCGATGTGCCCAATCGCCAGCTTCGCCCCCGTGTGATGCGCCCATGCGAGTAACTGTTGCGCCTCCTGCACGTTATCGGTAATCGGTTTCTCGAGCAAAACATGGATGCCGCGTGCCAGAACATAGCTCGCCACCTCATAATGCATGGCGGTTGGCACAACTACCACCACGAGATCAGGTGAAGTGTAATCAATCATCTGACGATAATCACTATAGCCTTTGACATGGAAACGTCCGCTGGCATGCTGAAGGTGGGCTGCGCTGACATCGGCAATCCCTACCAAACGCGCGCGCTCATCACCAATCTCGCGCAGCACGCGAATATGGTTCATACCCATCGAACCAGCACCAATCACCGCTACTTTTAACGACATAGAGCCTGTACCTCCCGCACAATCGTCATCACATCATCGCGTGTCACCCCTGGATGGACGGGCAACGAAAGAACCTGACAGGCAGCTTCTTCCGCAACGGGCAGATGCATATCGCGCACCTGCTGCGCCTCTGCCATGTCACCAATACGGTAACTACCCTCAACCTCGCGATAGGCCGGTTGCTGATGAATCACACAGGGATAATGAATTGCCGTGCCGATACCACGTGCCCGCAACTGCTCCACCCAGCGGTCGCGCTGATCGTATTTAGGGACACGAATCGTATATTGATGATAGACATGACGATAGCCGGGATGTACCATTGGCGTCAGCACAACATCGTGCAGATGGCGTGTCAACGCTGTGGCATTCGCAATACGCTGTTCCGTAAATTGTTCCAGTTTTTCAGCCTGAACCACACCAATCGCCGCTTGCAATTCGGTCATACGCAGATTGTAACCGATGCTCAGATGGCGATAACGCTCCTTTTGCCCATGATTGCGCCAGAGGCGCACGCGCTCCGCAACCTCCGTGTCATTCGTCGTCACGATGCCACCTTCACCCGTCGTCATATTTTTTGTGGGATAAAAAGAAAAACAACCCGTTCCGAAGCTTCCTACGGGTTGTCCATCAATCGCCGCCGCGTGCGCCTGACAAGCATCTTCGATAATCACCAAACCGTAGGCGAGGGCAATCATCTGTAATCGTGGCAAATCACAGGGGTTGCCATACAGATGCACAGGCATAATAGCTTTCGTGCGCTCGGTAATCGCGGCTTCCACCAATGCGGGATTAAGGTTATAACTATCGGCCTCAATATCAACAAACACAGGCGTTGCACCAACGAGACGAATAGCATTCGCTGTCGCAGCAAAACTAAAAGGTGTGGTAATGACCTCATCACCCGGGCCAATCTCATGTGCCAACAAAGCTAGCAATAATGCTGACGTTCCTGATGAAACAGCAACTGCCTCGCGCACCTGACAAATCTGGGCAAAACGCTGTTCAAATAATGCTACCTGGGTCCCCTGGGCCAGCATGCCCGAGGATAAGACACGCAAAACAGCCGCCTCTTCTTCAGCCCCCAACTGAGGACGCGCAATTGGAATCATCTCGCTCCTTTATTCCACTTCTACCAACACTCTATCGGCGTGATTTCGTATTTTATTACCCTTATAGAGACAAACTTGCTAATGAAAGGCATTCCAAACACAGACTGTCATCAAAACAAGTGTACACACCCACAGTATAATGGCGCACCGAAATGATAAATTTCTATCTATCACGATGCAATTTGGGTGGATTAGTAAAATACACTTTTTCGTCGATATAAAAACACAGGAACAAAGTGCATCTTTTTCCCAACTGTAACGTAGTTATTAGAAGAATACAATTTTAAAGGTTCGCACAGATGCGGTAGCGCAATAGAGGT
>DAICZM010000127.1 GCA_027311145.1 Ktedonobacterales bacterium | reverse complement strand
GTAATCAGATGAGCAACGGTATAATGCATGAAAACTTCGTTCATTGTCACGGCGGTAGTGCGTTCCAGGCGTTCCTGTACAGCCTGTTTCAATTCTTCTATCGTACCAATCGCCACAATGCGCCCTTGATCGATGATGGCAACACGCTCACAGAGAGCTTCGGCCTCTTCCATATCATGGGTAGTGATCAGAATGGTCGCATCATGGACATCGCGCAACTCTTTGACAAAAATCTGGACATCGAGCTTGGAGCGAGGATCGAGTCCGGTGGTTGGTTCATCAAGCAGCAGAACAATTGGAGATGTCAGGAAGGCACGGGCAATGGCAACTTTCTGCTGCATGCCACGTGACATGTTCTCTAGCGGAGCGTTGATGCGGTCTCTCTTGATACCCAGGCGCGTGAGTATCTCGACAATCTTCGTGCGTGCATCCGACGTAGACATATTGTAGAGACGGGCAGCATAGAGCAGGTTCTCCATCGGCGAAAGCTTTTTGAAGAATGAGGCTTCGACACTGACCCGATTGATAAGGCGCTGCACAATACGCTCGTCACGCACGACATCGTACCCAAAGATGCGCACAGTGCCGGTATCAGGGATCAGCAGTGTGGAAAGTATCCGAATCAATGTAGATTTACCGGACCCGTTGGCTCCGAGAATACCCACAATCTCACGGTGTTTGATGGTCAAACTAATGTTATCAACAGCACGCACTTCGCGTTTTGCCGCAGGCTCTTCCGGTTTTTGCCGACGGAAGCGGGCAAAGAACGGACGCTCCTTCTTGAATACCTTCGAGACATGCTCAATCACTACCGCATTTTTCGTGGTGTCAATCGTGATCTGTTGCATGCCCGGTGATTCTATCGTTACATCATGAATAGCCAACTGTTTTCTCCTTTACATAAACAGGTCTCTATACGACAACTACAATTCCATACAAAAAGTAGTACTCCTGACATATCCAAATATCGGACATTCGTACAGATGTACACCTGTACAATAGGATGGGAGCAATGACAGAGAAGATATTCATATGACTACGCTCTTCTTCATAAAGACGCCATAGACTATTCTTTCTATCACGCAAAAAAACGGTCATGTATAAGCAGCTACAAGATTTCTCGTACCGGGGGTTCCTGCAAATATGCAGCTTTCAAAATATGCAGTACCTCTTTCAGTAAATAATGTCGACTATCGGTTACCTAACAACCATCGCCTCGTAGCCGTAGAAAACTGGCGGGGAAAACAGCGACAAAAAACCGTGGGAACTGGATTTTGCGCTCGCCAGTGCCCACGGTTGAGGTGTCTTTTTCACATCACCTACTCATACAAGAGTGGTGGACTTCCTCTGAAAGTGGGCAGACTGATCCCCGGATCGCCAGCAGCGAGAGGCGCAATGCGCCCTTTGCCACGGATAGAGATAGTAAGGGTCAGCCGTCCAGATGGCATAGCATGGCCCAAAACAGGCCCGCGATTGTGCGCACGGCTCAGGTAGATTTGCTGTCCGGTGTTAGTGCCCATGCTCGCCATCTCCTTTCACAAGATATGTTTGCTTGAGGTATCAGCCTCAGCGGTTGCGTTTTTCTTTTTGCTGGCAACCTGTTTGAGACATGAATATGTTGGTTGCACAACTGCAACCTTACAGTACTGAGTATACGGGATAAACGAATGATCTGTCAAGGGTTTTGCAAAACCTGTGGCAAGCACAAAACGGTTTGCACAGAGACGCAAAGGAACGCGCATTACCCCTGAGAAGAACGTACTAACTCGTCTAAGTGACCGTTTTGAATAATCTGAACAGTTTTCTGATGAAATTGCACAGCGTCTTCTAGCGTCTGGCTTGCAAACGAGCAGACAGACAGACTCACCAATGTTAAGTAGCCTCCCTGCTGAGGGAAAACCGTTGTTTTATATGGGTTGCCCATAACGGCATCATCATACGTTGCCACAACATAGCGTTTTCCATTAGGAGCAATAGCGACGTGGCGTGCCAGATCATCGGTATGCAAAAGCACTGGAGCAGCATTAGGGATTTCAACATTCCGTCGCTGGTTGGCAAATGAGACAAGTCGTTGCTCATTCTCCATAGCCTCATCAATGGGCATAGGGACCTCCTCGTGTAGAACCATCATGCGGCCTATAATTGGTCTATTCCCAAAAGGATTGTAGAGACCGCACGGTACAGTGTACGCAAATTCGGCCTTTTGGTCAAGCCATAATGACTATAGTTCCTCTTCCTCAGCCAGCTTGCGCGTCCTTCGTCGCTTTATCATCGCAGAGAATAGGCCACCGACGCGCTCTGGAAGCCAGCGCAAGAAGTAGGGATGGCGCAAGACATAGACAAAGAGACGAGGTTGCAATTGTTGCCAGATACGCGGCAGCTCGCGTACCTCACCAGAATGGACGGGATGTTCCACACTGGCCGGATCGGCCCAACGCTCGCGTACATAGATATCGCCAAAGCGTTCTAGCGTGGGAGCATACTCAGGAGCCACCCCACTCAATTCCTGGATATATTCATACGGAGTTTGAGAGTAACGCAGTTCAACGCCCGCCCAGCGTGCAAGCAAGCAGATACGCCCATACATCTGTGTCACCAGATTGTAGCGGCGGAAGAGTCGATTCCACCAGATGCCAAACAAAATGCAGCCAAACAAGACCAGCAAGATCAAGCCACCAAGCGTCACACCAACTTGCTGACGCAAAGCATTGGTCGTTGCCGTCCCATTCAGACCGGAAGAGCCGACATTGCTCGATGAGTCTTGTTTGCCACGTAAGCGCGACTGAAGGCCCGCAAGAGCAGAAATGCCTGTGCCGCCAACACCCCCACCAAGCGCACTGGTAACAAATTGGTTGGGCAAAGGACGCGTGAATTGCGAGAAACTCGCGGATGGCTCAAAATTAATCCAGCCGTAACCCGCAAAGTAAATTTGCGTCCAGGCATGTGCGTCGGTGCCACGGATCACTTGATTGTGATTCTTGGCATCATAAGAGCCATTGGTGTAGCCAACCACCACACGTGCCGGAATGCCTAACGAGCGCGCCATCACAGCCATCGCGCTGGCAAAGTAGTTGCAATAGCCCTTATTCCCACTGCGGAAGAGGAACCAGGAAACCCCATCTTCACCTGGCGGCAACTGGATATCTACGCTATAGGTATAGTGGGTACGGAGATAGGTTTCGAGCGCGACGGCCTTATCATACATCGTAGACGCATTAGCAGTAATATGACGTGCCAGCAGGGCAATATTGGGGTCCAGGCTCCTCGGCAATTGCACATTGGTCTGCACGATATTCGGGTCATAGACGGTTGGGGGAATGGTCCCCGGATAGTCAGGTGGATAGCTTGGCGAAGCTGAAGGCATCGGCACAGTGCGCAAAGTCTGCTCATCGGCTGACGAGACCAGGGAAACGACCGTATATTGCATCCCGGCCGTGAGGTTACCCGTCTGCTTCAACCAGGCAACAACGTCGCCACTTTGCGCGTTGGTCAAGACATTTGTGGCGAGATTCGCGGAATCTATCGTGGATGCGCCCAGGAGATACGTTTTTTGTTCCCCAGGTGGGCTAACAATCGTCACAGCCTGCTTAACGGTATGCGAGAGAGAAGGACCATTAATAAAGTATTGGCTCGCCTTGATCGTATTGCTCGTGACGCTCTGGTTTGTCCAACCAGCAACGCCCTGATAGGTATCATAGCTTAACGACTCAAGATATTGGGAGACATCATCGCTACGCACCGTCATCACAATATCGTGGTTAAGATTAGGGTTGCCACTCAAGACTAGCGTATCGCGAAAATTGCCATGGTTGGCGGGATTGGCTCCCCCACTCACCGCAATAGCACGATTCCAGGTATTTTCTAGCTGCACCCAGGGATTGGAGTTGAGATTCCAGATTTGCGCGGCGGTCACATTGGTATAGCCCCAGGGTAAAAGCCAGGAGAAAACCAGAATGCCGAGCGAGATCAGCGTGCCCGCCTGCATAATATCCCAGCCAATATCGTCGGCATAACGCAAACCTTGTCGCCGCCAGCGACGAATCGACTCATGCAAATTGAAGCGCAACAAAAGCAACAACGCCGCAATCAGAAAAACCGCCAGAAAGATAATGTAGCCACTATCGACATTGCTCAGATTAATCAGCAAAACAGTGGCATTAGCAACAATCAAAAGCCACGGATTGCGTGTGCGATAGAGCAGCCACGCACTGGTATAAGCCAGCATAAACCCCAAAGTCGTAATAAAGAAGAGGAAGATAGAATCATCTTCACCAGAGTTACCAGCAATGATAGCGGCAAACCAGTGATGGATCGCCTGCCAAAAAGCACCGGTATTGCCAGCATAAAACGCACCGGCTGTTTGCCAAAAGGCCAGCAGGATGCTCAGGCTCAAGACGGCTACATGAACCAGGAGAACAGGAAAACGCCGCTGTTTGGCGGTCACAACGCCCACAATCAGCCCAATGAGCGTTGTGAACGTCAAGATATTGAGATGATCTACCCAACCAACAGCCTGAATACTCCAAATCGTACTATAGACAACCGTTGCCAGCAAGAAAAGGGAAAACCAGCCTTCCTCTATACCGAGGTGCAGTTCCAACGCGGTTTTGCGTGACCCTGGCTGGCCACCCTGGTGTGTCTTGTTTTCAGGCCCGGGCGGCTCGGAGATAAGTTTTGATAATCGTTCAACAGCAGCATCGCGCATGAGCATTACCTCCGTTGTGCGTAGCGAACATCGGAACCGCTCTCTACAATCTGCGCCAGAGGGTCCCCTTTAGCAATACGCAATACAGGGACGCCAGCCCCTTCCAAAAGAGCCAAGGTATCTTCATCAGGTGGGCTATTGACAAAGGAGTTTGCGTTCAAACCGATAACAGCGACCTGCACACCGCGTCGTTGCAAATGGCGGATACCGTCATGCCAGTCACGTGAAGAAGATGAGGTAATCACAATTGCGACAGTATTGCGCCCAAAATGCAGAGCATCCAGTGCCAACGCCTCTTTGAGGTCTGGGCCGGGGCCAGCTGAGACGACCGCCAGCGACTCTAACACGCGCTCGATCTGTCGATCTCCACGATCAAGCGAGAGAAATTCGCGGTGTTCTCCATTGACAATCATACCCACCGAAAGGTCCTGGCGCAAAAGATAGACCGCCACACTAGCAGCAATAGTCACCCCATATTCTTCTGTCGAATGTTCACCTTCACCCGCCTGTACCGCGTCCTGCAGGTCTAAAATAACCCAGGCATCCACTGCCGGGTCTAAATCAAACTCTTTCACCATCAATTTATTATTGTGCGCGCTCGAACGCCAATGAATGCGACTGAGCGCATCGCCGGGAATATACTCGCGAATCGTAGTTGCATTGGTTGTGGTTTGCAGCGCACGACGCGAGCTACGTCCACGCCCTGGCAAACCGCCCGTGAAAAGCACAAAGCGGGTAATAGGTAAGACATGCGGTAACACAAGGATATCGCGTGCTTGCGTTAACATCACACGCTGGCGAAACAGGCCAAAAGGATCACCACTAGCAGCACTCACAGGGCCAAGCTGAAAATGCCCACGTCTTCTACACACGGTGCGTGCCTTCCACATGGCACGTTTACGCCCACCCATACTAGCAACATAGCCAGCGCGATGATTGGGTAAGGTGGAGCCATCAGCAATCTGCACCCACAATTTAGGCAGAATACTGACGTTATCCAGCATCAGGCGTTCCTCAAAAACCTCGCCCACTTGAATGCGTTCACCAGGAGCATTCCGATGAAAGATCAGTTTGCGCAAACTATAGCGCGCCCACAGCCACGAGAGGACAAACAATAAAAGCAAGACATACGTTAACCAGTAGAGGACTTTCCAACCACTACTGACAGCAAAGAAGCCGAGAATAAAAATGAGTAGTATAGCTTGCCAGGGTCGCATAGCTTAGCGTCCTTTTCCGCCACCTACCCATGCATTTGGCACGGGAACACTCTGCAAGATTTCATCAAGAAGCGAGGTTGATGTAATGGCACGCACACGGGCCGCGGGCGTCACGATGATACGGTGGGCCAGCACCGGCTTTGCCAGCAATTTGACATCATCGGGAATGACATAACCACGCCCACGCATTGCCGCCAAAGCCTGCACACCGCGGAAAAGAGCCAGTGAACCACGCGGACTCGCTCCCAGATAGATATTGGCATGGGTGCGCGTTGCATTAGCAATTGCTACAATATACTCGCGGATCGAGGGGTCCACATGAATGGCACGCACTTGCGTCTGAATAAGCGTCAATTCCTCAGCGGTCATAATCTGAGCCAGGTCTTCTAACGGATGATGATGTTGATGACTATCCAGGATATTCATTTCATCAGCAGGTTTAGGATAACCCAGGCTAATATTCATCATAAAACGGTCGAGTTGTGCCTCTGGTAGAGGAAATGTTCCTTCGTATTCGATAGGGTTTTGCGTCGCCATGACCATAAATGGCTCAGGCAGACGATAGGTCACGCCATCAACAGTCAATTGATTCTCTTCCATTGCCTCTAAGAGAGCCGATTGCGTTTTTGGCGTTGCGCGGTTGATCTCATCCGCGAGTACGATTTGGGCCATAATCGGGCCTGGGCGATACTCAAAATTGCCCGTTTTCTGATTATAAATGGAGACACCTGTTACATCACTCGGCAACAGGTCCGGCGTAAACTGAATACGTTTGAAGGTACATCCAATCGAGCGAGCAATAGCCTTCGTCAACACTGTTTTGCCGACACCCGGCACATCTTCAATGAGAATATGCCCTCTACAAATTACAGCGATCAGGCTAAAGGCTACAGAGTCGGCCTTGCCCACAATGACCCGTTCAACGTTTGCGACCACACGTTGTACGGCAGTCGCCAGGTCTTGTACTGACTGCATACGTCTATCTCCCCAATGAGGTATATAATTGAGGTTTACATCCTTATAGTGGCAGTTTGCATCTGTGCTTAGTGTACCATGTTACCACAAAAGCACACAACATTCGAGTCACAGCGAATTATCATTGCGCATGTACCTATTACATACGCCGCGCGCGCTATTTTTGTTACGTTTCCAGCGGAGAAAGTACATTACGCTCATTTTTGTCTTTCAGAAGACAAGGTATCTCACCGTAAAACCATCAAAGGGCTATGCTCAACGCGCCATCTGTGTTATCATAGAGGCCATGAGCCAGCATAGCATGAACCAACAGGCACAATATAGCACAGACATCGAAGAACTCCACGCGCTGGTGCGTGGGCGCGTACAGAGTGTCGGCTTTCGCTATTTTGTCGTCCAAAGAGCCACAACACTAGGATTACGCGGATTTGCGCGCAACGAAGATAGCGGTGATGTAGAAGTACTGGCCCAGGGATCGCGTCCGGCCCTCGAACATCTTCTCGCTCTCCTCTGGCAGGGTCCATCAGCGGCTCAGGTCGATGAAGTGCGAGCAACATGGCGAGAACCAACCACCTATATCAGTGGATTCCACGTCCGCTGGTAATGCCACACGTGTACCTTATGCGGTACGTTTCTATTGAGGAAAAATATGATTGATCGAGAGACAGTGAAGAACGTAGCCAAACTTGCCCGACTCGGTTTAAGCGAAGCAGATATTGAAATATTCCAGAACCAGCTTTCCGTGATCCTACAAAATATCGCCATCTTGCAAGAAGCCGATGTCAGCGGTGTTTCTCCAACCGCACATGCCTCGCGCCTCACCAATATCATGCGTATGGATGTGCCACAGCCATCCTATGCACCAGAGGTCTTGCTGGCAAATGCACCCGACCAGGAAGAGAATTGCCTTAAGGTCAACGCGGTCTTGGAAGGAGAATAGCCAGCTATGACAGAATTATACCAACTAACGATCCATGAAGCCGGAGAACTTCTACGCCAGCGCAAAATCTCCTCGGTTGAACTGACACAAGCCCATTTGGAGCGCATTCGTGCCGTGGAAGAGAAGGTCAAAGCATTCACGCTCGTCACGGATGATCTCGCCCTTGAACAGGCGCACGCAGCCGACCGCCGCATCGCGAATGGCGATACCCTCTCACCACTCACAGGGATTCCACTCGCGATTAAAGATGTCATTTGCACGAAGGACATTCCGACGACGTGCGGTTCGCGTATGCTAGAAAACTTCCGACCACCCTATAACGCCACCGTGATGGAGCGGCTCAACGCGGCAGGTATTGTGATGCTCGGCAAGACCAACATGGACGAGTTCTCGATGGGTTCCTCGACCGAACACTCCGCTTTTTTCAATACGCACAATCCCTGGGACCTGGAACGCGCTCCTGGTGGTAGTAGTGGTGGTTCAGCAGCAGCAGTAGCAGCCGGCATGGCGATGGGAGCATATGGCAGCGACACCGGCGGCTCGATTCGCCAACCCGGTGCGCTCTGCAACGTTGTTGGTCTAAAACCGACGTATGGGCGCGTCTCGCGCTTCGGTCTCATCGCGTTTGCCTCTTCGCTCGACCAAATTGGCCCTTTTGCACGTGATGCACGTTATGCTGCTCTTTTATTACAAGCCATCGCGGGACCCGATCCACGCGATGCCACCTGCTCACCACAGGCTGTTCCCAACTATAGCAGCACACTCGACGGCAACATCAAAGGTATGCGCATCGGCGTGCCCGAAGAATATTGGGTTGAAGGCACGCAGCCAGACGTGGTTGCATCCGCACGTGCCAACATCGAACACCTGCGCGCTCTGGGTGCAGAAGTCGAGCCAGTCTCGCTTCCCCACACCAGATATGGCGTGGCCGCCTACTATATTATCGCCCCTGCTGAAGCCAGCGCAAATCTGGCGCGCTACGATGGTGTGAAATACGGCTACTCCTATCAGGATACTGACGACATGTGGGAAGCGATGGAGAAAACACGTCAGTATGGTTTCGGAGCTGAAGTGAAACGCCGCATCATGCTCGGCACATACGCCCTCTCAGCAGGCTACTACGATGCCTACTACAAACGTGCCGAGAAGATACGCTCACTGATCCGCCAGGACTTCGAGCAAGCCTTTGAGAAATTTGATGTGCTAGCTAGCCCAGCTTCGCCAACCGTCGCGTTCAAACTGGGCGAGATATCTGATCCCTATCAGATGTACCTGCAAGACGTGTTTACCATTCCGGCAAACCTCGCGGGCATCTGTGGCGTCTCTATCCCTGGTGGTTTCAGTAACGGCTTGCCAATTGGCTTCCAACTGCTCGGCAATGCGTTTGCAGAAGAGAAGATTCTGCGCGTTGCTCATGCGTTTGCACAAACGACCGATTATCATACCCGCTGGCCTAACCTCTAATCCTATCGGGGCATGCCGTATCACTATGCTGGTCGCATGCCCCTATCAATGGTTGAGGGAGATTGCTTGTCATGAAACGCCGCGTGCTTGCAGCGATACTCCTCTGTATCGCCCTTGGTATCCTACTGCTCACGCCAATTCTTGCGTTTACGCCCTATGGGGCACACATATTGCGTGTGATGGGAGCAGTAAGTGCCACCCCATCCCCTTCGCCTATCGCATTCACACCAACACCAATCCCTTCTCCCTCACCCGTACTCACCATACAGGGAACGCCACCACCTCTACAATCAAAAATAGCCTATCTGATGGATGCCACGACTGGCAACGTGCTAGTCAATGAAAACGGCGAGCTTCCCGTACAAATGGCCAGTACGACCAAGATCATGACGGCCCTCATCGCCATTCAAACCGGCAACCTGGACCAACTCGTCACCATTCACCAGGATGCCTATAATGAAGTCTGGTTACACGATGGCAGTAGTGCAGGCCTCGTCGTTGGGGATCGTCTTCCACTCAAAGACCTACTCTACGGCCTGATGTTGCCCTCTGGTGATGATGCCGCCATTGCCATCGCCGATGCCCTGGGTGGCGTTCCCAGTTTTGTCCAACGGATGAACCTCTTTGCCTACCATCTCCACCTTTTCCAAACACACTATCTGAACCCGGACGGCCTGAACTACGTTCCTAATGGAGAATCAATCGCCAACCACTATAGCACAGCCACAGACCTGGTCCGCCTAGCCCGCTACGCCATATCTATTCCATTTTTTGCACAGCTTGTGCAGACAAAAACCTATACGGTCCCACCAACCATCAACCACCATAGCTATATCTGGACCAGCATCAATCAGTTACTCAGCAGCTATCCGGGCGCAACAGGGATTAAAACGGGCTTTACCCCACAAGCAGGTTACTGCCTGGTCTTCTCTGCCACACGTGCAGGCCAAAACCTGGTAGGTGTCGTCCTCGACTCTCCCACAGAGCCAGGGCGTTTCCAAGATGCCGCCGCCCTTCTCAACTGGGGCTTCGCTCTTCCCTTGCTGCCGCCAACCCCACCAGCCGCTTGAGTACGTTTCAGATTACCACCACCAACTCGGTAGCGACGGCGTATAGTTGGGGTCTTGCGTAAAATCAAAAGCCTCGTAGAAATCACCGATTTGTGCCAGGCCATCACGAGGCGGTGCAGCCGGACCGACGCCATTCCAGGCAGCATCGTTCCCATCAACAGGCGTTTCACTATCAAATTGCTGATTGATAGCGGCCAGACTGGGCAGATTGAAACGTCGCTCGATAAATTTGAGCAGCGAACTATGCTCATACAATTGACCAGAGATATACCCACGTCTCGCCCAGGGCGAGACCACCAGCGTTGGCACGCGCAAGCCCAGGCCATAGGCATCGAGTTGTGGCGGAGGCACGTGGTCAAAATAGCCCCCTCCCTCATCATAGGTGAGAAAGAGGGCCTACCGCGACCACAAGCGCGACTGGATAAGGGCTTTTAT
>DAICZM010000126.1 GCA_027311145.1 Ktedonobacterales bacterium | reverse complement strand
TGGTAGCGTGAGACGCGCTTATCTTCTACGATAATATCGTTATCTAGTTGGCGACCAATGCCGATTACAGGCTTGGCAATAGGATATGCCTGTGGGCTTGTTTGTGGCAAGGTAATCAGCAGACGCGCTGATGGCATTGAGCCGGTCAAGTTGCCTGTACTGGCTGCTGTGGGGGGTATCGGTCGGCTTTGGTATGTAGACGGTGCAGGTGCAGGTGCAGGTGGCATAGGGCTATGTTGTGCTTGATACTGTTCCATGAAGGCCGCAATCTTCGCTGGATCGAGTTGTTGTGTATTGCCTCCCTCACCGTTCTGACCGTCTTCAAGCACCACCTCAAAACGTACTTTGCCAACACTCAACGTGCTACTCCCATGCAGACGCAAGACAGGTATCTCTCTTAGGACATACTGTCGATGCTTGGCGTAATCGATCAGGCGTGTTTGCCATCCCTGAATGAGCATGTTCTGCTGCTGCATGATTTGCTGATGATCTTTCACACTCAGGTAGATGTCGTAGACGCTAGGAACGCCAAAACGCCCGTCACCGAGCAAAAACCGCTGGCTCTCCATAAAACGTTCTAGCTTCTGTTCCAGTTCGACTGGTTCTAATGGGGACGGGAAGAACCGTTCCCAAAAGTCTTCAAAGAGGAACTTCATCCCTGCTTCGATTTTAGAAATTGGATTTGGGCGAGCTTTCAATGGCTCACTCTCCTCAAATTACTGACTATAGTTCGACGTACTATAGTTCTGGAGTAGCTGACGCGCCTGTTGTGCATCAGCAGCAATCTGCGCTTTTAACGCCTCAATACCCGCAAAGCGTTGTTCATTGCGTAGACGCTTGATAAATTCTACAACCAGATAAGTGTCATAGAGATCAAGTTGCACATCAAGGAGATGTACCTCAACAAGCCGTTCTTTCCCATTAAATGTCGGACGAACGCCAATATTCGCTACACCATTATAGACGATAGAAGACGTGCTACTGTCACTTTTCTCTCTCTCTGGGAGATGGACACGCACAGCATAGACCCCGTCAGCGGGCAAGAGACGATGTTCCTCAGGACGCAAGTTGGCGGTGGGAAAGCCTAGCAGGCGTCCGCGCTCATCGCCATGCTGCACAATGCTACCGAGTCGAACCGTGTGACCTAACAGGGCGTTCGCTTCAGTTACTTCGCCCTCGCTTACTAATGAACGGATGCGCGTGCTGCTAATACGTGTCTGGGCCTTTTCTTCTAGCGTAACTGCCTGGACTGCAATCTGATGCTCACGTCCATAGTGTTGCAGGAAGGTGATATCGCCCATGCGATTGCGCCCGAGGCTAAAATTTTCACCTACAACCAGTCCCTTGAGTGTAAATTGTGTGCGCAACACATCCATAAATTCGGTGGCACTCATTGCCACAACAGCCGGCGTGAACTCAATGACAATGCTATCGGCAATGCCTCCGTATAGCCTCGTTAACTCCAGCTTTTCGTCTAGCGTTGTCAGATAATAGACATGCATATCTGGGCGCACGACCTGCAAGGTGTGCGGCGTGAACGTGACCAGCACGGGTTTGCAGTGCAATGCTTGAGCCATGACGCGCAGTTCATGCATCAAACGTTGATGTCCGCGATGGATGCCGTCAAAGTTGCCAATGGTGACAACGATGGGTTCATCAGGTGTTAGCGTTGTTGTGTATTGCATGCTCTATCGGAACGTCTGGCGTGTTGAGTTTGCCCGCGTGTCAGACAAACTCAACACGGTTTGACTGTGTTCCTTTGCTTCCTTCGTTTCTTGTTTGTATACTACCACAGCTACAGTGCCGTCGCAATACCACAGGCTTAATGCGTGTAAACGCGGTGAGCTATCGTTTTCTACATTTCGCTAAAAACCTTGTGGGGTTGCCACTGTGCATGTTCTTCATCCCAAGTTGCTATGGCAATCAAGTGCTGTCTATGGTCGTAGACACGTGCCAACGTGAGCGATGCATTGGGCTGTGTCGCCGCATGAAAGGCGTTGCCATGTAGAACCCGTGCCGTGGTAGCTTCATCGAGCTGTAAGGCGGGGTAGTCACGCAGTGCGGCATCGGCTGGGAAGAGGCCATGTGTCAGTGTAGCCGTCTCTTGCGCTACTGCGAGTTGTTCCAATGTGATGCTATCGGCCAGTGTAAAGGGGCCGCTGCGCGTGCGTATCAGTGCCGAGAGATATGCCCCACACCCTAGAGCTTCGCCCAGATCATAGGCCAGCGAGCGTATATAGGTTCCTTTGCTGCATTCAACCGCCAAGGTGAGATGCGGAGACTGCCAGTACAGCACGCGCAACTGCATGATTTCAATAGGACGTGGCTCTAAGGTGATCTCCTCGCCGGCCCGCATGCGTTTATACGCTGGTTGTCCCTGGAGTTTGATCGCGGAATAGAGAGGGGGTAACTGCATCTGCGGGCCGAGAAAGCGCGGCAGGATGGCCTCAATCTGCTCTTGTGTGAGTGCGCTGACATCGGCAGTGCGCGTCATGCTACCCTCGGAGTCGTAGGTATCGGTCACAATGCCAAACGTGATGGTAGCCTCGTAGGCTTTGCCACTTTCGCTCAAGTACTCGGCAACCCGTGTGGCCTGTCCGACGCAAATCGGTAAAACGCCACTGGCGGCGGGGTCAAGCGTTCCCGCATGACCGACACGCCGCTGTTTGAGTAGTTTGCGCACCCGCGCAACGACATCATGCGAGGTCATACCCGTCGCTTTGTGAATGACAAGAAGTCCATCCATAGAAATCCTGTTAAGCCTCGGTTTTCTGTTGCTCAATGGTGCGTTGCAGCATGGCGACAATCGTATTCATTGCTTCCTGTATGGGCATGTCGATGCTTGCTCCCGCGGCACGGGCGTGCCCACCCCCGCCCAGCGCAAGGCAGATTTCTGCCGCATTGTATGGTTCCATGCTGCGCAAGCTCAGGCGGGTTTGTCGTGGGTCGCCATAATTTTTGAAAAAAGCAGCGATCTGTACGCCCTCGATATCGCGCAAGCTGCCTGACATATTATCATCCATTGTGGCGTCAGCCCCACATGCCGCTAGTGTTTCATCCGTTGCATACGACCAGATTAAACGTCCATCGCAAGCTGTTTGAGCTTGGGTGATGACCATTGCTTTCAGACGAACCTGTGGCAATGGACGCGAGCGGAAGATCGGACGCACGATCACTTCGGGAATTGCCCCCGCACGTAAGAGCTGCGCGGCTGCCTCCATTGTGCGTGGGGTTGTGTTCGTGAATTGAAACGACGAGGTGTCGGTAATCATCCCTGTCAACAGACACATAGCGGCATCTTTATTGAGTGGCAAATTCGCTTGTTGTTGGAATAAAACCAGCAACTCGCCTGTCGCCGCCGCTGTAGGATCAATAATATTGACCTGTCCACAGCCTTCACTACTGATATGGTGATCAATATTGAGTAGAGGAACGCGCTGCAAAAAAATCTTATGCTGCTCGTAGATTGCCCCGAAGCGGCTGAGTTCGCCAGCGTCGAGGGCGATCACCAGATCAAATTGCTCGTCACCTAGTGTGTGTTGCAAGGTATCCAGGCCCGGCAGAAAGTTGAAGGTATCTGGTGTGGGATCAGCACAAACCGGTACACAATCCTTGCCAATTTGTCGTAAAATATGGGCAAAGCCCAGCGCGGAGCCGAGACAATCCCCGTCGGGATGCTCATGCGCAAGTAACGCGATGCGCTGGGCTTGCTCAATCAGGTGTAATGCCTGTTGTACAAGCTTTGGGTCAATCTGCCCTTGTAGCGATGGTGCTACCAGAGCAGATGCTGTCCTGTTTCCCTCTATCATGCCACTATCACTCTTTTTATTCAGCATTGGGCGTATGTGCCTGTAGACGCTCTTCTTCTTCGACTTGCTGGATAAGCGCGAGAATACGCGAACCCTCCTCTATCGAAGTATCGAGCTTAAAAACTATCTCAGGCATATAGCGCAAGACGATACGACTTGCCAGTTCGTGGCGCAAGAAGCCAGCAGCATGCTTGAGCGCACTGGCTGTTGCTGCTTTCTCTTCTGGTGTTCCCATCACGCTCACAAAAACCTTCGCATGGCGTAGGTCGCCGCTGACTTCAACATGCGTAATGCTGGCAAAGCCAACACGTGGGTCCTTTACACGTGTGCGTAACAGTTCGCTCAGTTCTAGCGCGATCAATTCGCCCAATTTTTCTTGTCTATGCGGATTTGCCATCTGTTCACCTCTCTACATGCCAGGCTTGACGCGCTCTTGTGAGTAGGCTTCCAGGATATCGCCAACTTCAAATTCGTTAAACTCTTCAATGACGATGCCACATTCATAGCCGCTCTGCACTTCACGCACATCATCTTTGCCGCGCCGGAGCGAAGCAATTTTGCCATCGAGGACCTTTGCCGTCTTGCGCATCAGGCGAACTTGCGAAGAGCGTGTCATCTTACCATCGGTGACGCGACAACCTGCAATGACCAGGTTTTTGCCTGCCTTGAAGATCTGTACAACTTCTGCATGCCCATCGATGACCTCGCGATAGGTTGGCTCCAACATGCCGGCCAGGGCCGCCTCGATATCATCCGTGAGCTTGTAGATGACGTCGTAGTAGCGAATATCGACGCCCTCGCGCTGCGCTTCACGCTGTGCTGCTCCATCGGCCTTGACATGGAAGCCGATAATAATGGCCCCGGAAGCGGCGGCAAGATGTACATCGGTCTCGCTAATGTTGCCGATGCCCTCGTGAATGAGGCGTACTTTGATTGTCTCGTTGCCTTCGCTGATCTTAGAGAGTGAGGATTTGAGTGCTTCTGCCGATCCCTGCACGTCGCATTTCAAGACAAGATTGAGTTCCTTGACTTTCCCCTCTTGCATTTGCATGTAGAGGTTATCAAGACTGACCTGACCGAGCGGCATACTCTCCTGCCGACGTTTTTCGGCCTCTTGCGTGGCACGCTGTTTGGCCGTGCGCTCATCCAATTCCACTTCAAGGCGGTCACCTGCTTGTGGCACTTCTGGTAGACCCATGATGCTGACGGGCGTGCTCGGTGGGGCTTTCTGGATACGCTTGCCACGATCATTAAACATGGCACGCACTTTACCCGCGATGGAGCCAACAATGAAATTGTCGCCCATCTTAAGCGTCCCTTGCTGCACCAGCACGGTCGCCATTGGACCAGTGTTTTTTTCTAAGCGCGCCTCAATGATTGCGCCAACAGCGGGCCGGTTGGGATTAGCACGAATATCCTGAACTTCTGCGACCAGCAAGATCATTTCTAAGAGTTCGTCGATGCCTGTCCCTCTACGTGCTGACACGGGCACACACACCACTTCGCCGCCGTACTCTTCAATCACAACGCCCATCTCGGCTAATTGCTGCTTGACATAATCAGGGTTGGCATTCTCTTTATCAATTTTATTGATTGCAATAATAATAGGAACTTTGGCCGCCTGGGCGTGTGAAATGGCTTCACGTGTCTGTGGCATCACGCCGTCGTCAGCCGCTACGACGATGATGGCGATGTGCGTGACCTGCGCTCCACGTGCGCGCATGGCGGTAAAAGCCTCGTGACCCGGCGTATCCAGAAAGGTGATTTTCTTTCCGTGAATTTCGACCTGGTAGGCTCCAATATGCTGAGTGATGCCACCCGCCTCACCTGCCGCAACTTTTGTTTTGCGAATCATGTCGAGTAGCGAGGTTTTGCCATGATCGACGTGGCCCATGATGGTCACAACCGGTGGGATAATGATCGTATTTTCGTCGCGACCCGCGATCATCTCCTCATTGGCGGAAAGCCGCTCACCGTTTGCCGCTCCCTGCCCAATAACGGTCTGGCTTGGCTCAAAACCCATGTCTTGCGCCACCTGTGCCGCCTGCTCATAATCGACTACCTGATTGATGCTAGCAAAGGTTCCATGCTTGATGAGGTACTTGATAACTTCATTCGGCGTGGCTCGCAATAGATCGGCTAAATCCTTCACAATAACTTGTGGCGGGATTGAGACTGGCCCTGTTGGTTTCTCCTTGACAACAGGAACACGTCGCTCGGCTGGTGGGCGTTGCGCCGGCGTAGGGCGTGCTGGGCGTGGAGGCGTAGCGTGCGTGCCGCCGCTTGGACGCGCCGGGCCATGCGGCCCCCCTACTCCTGCTCCGCTTGGGGGACCCGCGGGACGTGGCGCATGGCGTGTGACGGTTGGTGCTCTGTTGCTACTATACCCACTTCCATTATTTGGCATAGCTGGGCCGACAGGATGGCTTGCTGGGCTGGCAGGATACCCTTGACGATTTTGCGGCGCATTGCCGCTAGGCCGATAGGGAGGACGGTTTGCCGTGGCCGGCACTGGGCCGCCATTGCCTGCCGGGCCGCCATTGCCCGTTCGTTGCTGATATGGTGCATTCCCTCCACCGGGACGTGGCGTGTACGCGGGATTGGGAGTACGTGGCCCATTATTGGGGCCTCCCTGCCGTGCCTGCGGTGTGCCTGCCGGGCCGGCAGGACGTTCTGGCGTGGAGGGAGTCGCTTGCTCGGTGCGAGGCCCACTCCCATTTATCCCTTGCGCGGTGGGTGGACGACGGCGTGGCGGCTGCGTTCTGTCCTGTTCATGGTTGCCTGGTGTGGCACTGTCTGGCCTCGCTGAGCGGGCGGGGGGTTTGGGTTTCACCGGATTTGTTTTTGCCTGCTCAATGGCATCTGGAAATTCAGATGTGTCTCTCATGAAGAAGACTCCCTTCCTATCAAATGATGCGCCTTACGTGGCGACGGAAATCTCTCTTCACAGCCATAACAAGGGTCTGTCGCCCTCTCATAGGAGTGGGGACAGACCCTCGTTAGTGCAGTGCCAGGCATGTTTCAGTCTGCGCTCTCTGGCGTAGTAGCTATGGTTCATTTAATCATAGCGGTCGCTCCGCAAACATTCGCTTGCTATAACTGCCCTGTAGACGAGGGGCTGTGCCTCTGTTCAGAGTAGAGATATAATGACGCATACTATCATCTATTATGAATACTTTCTCACCCCGTAGAGGGTAAGAATAATGAACAATATTGTTGTAGTATAGCCTAGTTCACTGGTCTTGGCAATCGGAAGTCCATGAAATTGTACTTCCGTCTATCTCAGGTAACAAGGGTAATAGCGGTTCCTGCACGCTTTTGACTACTTTGGCTTGCGCCCTTTCGCACTGAGTTCTGCTTTTGGCTCACCGGTTACTGAGAGCGGAGGCTCGTCTTTGGGCAAGGTTGCGATAAATGCTTCCAGCTCCGCACGGTCTTCTGTCGAAAGTGCTACCTCAAATTCCTGTTCCAGACGATGTTTTTTTAGAGCGATCTCCCAACAGGAGAGCCGGGCGCAGAGATACGCACCCCGTCCTGCTTTTTTGCTGGTTGCGTCCAATACGACATGACTATCAGGTGTACGTACAACACGCAATAACTCCCGTTTCGATTTTGTTTCGCGACAGGCAACACACGTGCGTAATGGAATGTGTTTGACTTTTTTGGGTTGTTTGCTTACTGTTTTGTTCATCGCCCCTCTTCCCTTTCATACGACGAGTTATGCCGCCCATTATTGCGATGAGTATTGCCACCCCCGCGCCGTGAGCCGGAGCCGGAATCGCCACGACGTGAGTTAGCGTCGCTGCGCCCAGATGTACGCTCGTTACGCCGTGCTGGTGTATACGAAGTTGTCACCGGTTCAACTGGTGCTGGCTCTTCGTAGCTCTCTCCCTCGATTGGCCGCGTAACGTCAACGCGCCACCCTGTGAGCTTGGCGGCAAGGCGGGCGTTCTGTCCATCTTTGCCAATGGCGAGCGAAAGCTGCCGCTCAGCAACTGTGACAAGCGCGGTATGATCGGATTCGCGTAGCTCAACTCTCAATGGTTTGACGGGGCTAAGTGCGTTAGCAACAAATGTTGCCTGATCGGGACTCCACTGAATAATATCAATTTTTTCGTCGTTCAATTCATGCACAATATTGTTGATGCGCGAGCCACGCACTCCAACGCACGAGCCAATAGGGTCTAGGCCATCCTGGCGCGCAATCACTGCCACTTTTGAGCGACTGCCGGGTTCACGCGCAATGGCTTTGATCTCTACCGTTCCTTCATAAATCTCTGGCACTTCTGACTCAAAGAGACGCCGTACTAAGTCGCGATGCGTGCGAGAGACGAGAATCTGGAGAACTCGCCCAGTGCGACGTACATCGTAAACATAGACACGCACACGTTGCCCCACGCGAGAGCGTTCCGTTGGAACCTCTTCGCTAAGCGGCATCAACCCTTCAAGTTTATCAACCATATCCAGATCGAAGTCGAGTGCCCAACCACGTGTGGGGTCGCGGCGGGTAAGCGTGCCCAGGCGAATCTCTCCCACCCAGCTCTTGATCTGTTCGTAGAGGTGTTCATGTTCGGCTTCACGGATACGCTGAAGAATGACCTGCTTGGCCGTCTGTGTTGGGATGCGTGAGAAGAGCGACGAAGAGTCAATTTCAATATCTAATGTCTGACCAAGGGCCGCTTTCGGCTCTTGTCGTTGCGCCTCAGCCAGCGAAATTTCTTCGTTTGCATTGGCGACTTGGGCTACCACGCGCTTTAATGCCCAGACATGTACCTCGCCATTTTTATCGACTTCGATGCGAATATTTTCGCCACCACCGAAACTTTTGCGGTATGCTGCTAATAAGGCGTTTGCCACCGTCTCCATGACCACTTCGCGGGACAAACCCTTTTCGGCAATTAGCTGTGCGATTGCAGTCTGAAATTCGCTTTTCATAAGCCGTGCTCCTCCCGCTGACGCCTGGTAGAACCTCTATCAGTTTTTTGAGTGCAAAAGAAAAAAGTCCCTAGCAAACAGAAAAGTGGGTGACACCCACTTTTGTCAAAAAGGTTTCCTCTCAATTCTTAGCTAATTATATCATGTAGATTGCCATTTGGCTAGTGGTATCTCTCACTTTCTCTCATTCGGGAATTGTGTCTGAAATCAAACAATGCGCTCTTCATGACCGTCAGCTAATTCCTATAGTCAATAACACCGCGGCACACGCAACTATTCCATTGCACTCCCATTGTGCTATAGTTAGTATAAAAGATGATCCTCATAAGTATTACAAAGGAGTATCAAGATGGCTGTGCTACATGTCGCTGAAGAAGAACTTGCACTGGTTGCGGCCATACGCGAACTGGCCCAGGAGCGTGTTAAACCACGTGCCGCCGCGATTGATCACAGTGGGCAGTATCCCTGGGATATGAAAGAATTGTTGGCTCAGCAGGATATTCTGGCGATGCCATTCCCAATCGAATATGGTGGCATTGGTGCAAGCGAACAGGCAATTGTGGCTGCAATTGAAGAATTATCGCGCTGTTGTGCTACGACGGGTCTGATTCTTGCGGTGCAGCAACTGGGCGCGATGCCAATTTTACTGGCGGGCAACGCTGCTCAGAAGCGTCAGTATCTTCCTAAACTAGCGAGTGGTGAATGGCTCTCGGCCTATGGACTGACCGAGTCTAGCTCCGGTTCAGATGCGGCTGCCATGCAGACCATGGCGGTGCGCAAGGGCGATGTGTATATTCTGAATGGCTCGAAGCGCTTCATCACCAACGGCGGCCTGGCGCAGGTCAACTCCATCATGGCGATCACTGATCGTGCAAAAGGCACACGCGGTATCAGTGCCTTTATTGTCGAGAGGGACTATCCTGGTTTCTCCGTTGGGCGTATCGAAGGGAAGATGGGTATTAAAGGCTCACAGACGGCTGAACTGATTTTCACGGATTGTGTGGTTCCTGCCGAAAACCTGCTGGGGCATGAGGGCGATGGCTTTAAAATTGCCATGATGACGCTTGATCGTACCCGCCCGGGCATCGGTGCGCAGGCTCTCGGTATCGCGCAGGGTGCGTTAGACCTTGCCGTCGAATATGCGAAACAGCGTGTGCAGTTCAACAAACCAATTGCTGAGAACCAGGGCATTCAGTTTATGCTTGCAGACATGGCAACCAAAATCGAAGCGGCACGCTTACTTGTCTATAATGCGGCTGAGTTGATTGATCGTGGCGAGAAACACTTTAGCCATTATTCGTCGATGGCCAAAATGTATGCCTCGGATATTGCGATGGAAGTGACCAATGATGCCATTCAGATTCTCGGCGGCTATGGCTATATCACTGAGTATCCCGCTGAACGTATGCTGCGTGACGCCAAAATTACGCAAATTTACGAGGGAACTAACCAGATTCAACGCTTGGTCATTGCGCGTGCCCTGCTAACAGGTCTCTAAAAGGGGCGCACGAGAACTTTGTCGATACGATGTCCATCCATGTCTACTATCTCGAATATAGCTGCGCCAATGGTTATGGAGTCACCTTCATTGGGAATGCGCCCCAGGTGGGCGAGGATCATACCTGCCAGTGTATGATATTCGCCCTCTTCCTCTTCTTCTTCTGGGGGCGGCGGAATGCCAATGCGCTTCCATACCTCTTCATGCGCTACCATCGCGTCTACAAGCCAGGTGCCGTCTTCACGTTTGACAAAGGTCGGTGCTTCTGGCGCATCATATTCATCCTGAATCTCACCAACCAGCTCTTCTACCATGTCCTCTAACGTTACCAGGCCGATCACCTGGCTATACTCGTCAACGACGATCCCAAGATGGATGCCATTACGGCGAAATGTGGTTAGCAGGTCATCCGCATGCTGATATTCGGAGACAAAAAAGGGCGCACGTGCGATTTTCGTCAGGTCTGCCTGCTCAGAGTCGTGGATGCGCAGCAGATCTTTGGCATAAATGATGCCGATGATATTATCGAGCGTATCTTGAAAAAGAGGTAAACGGCTATAGCCAGAATTCACAAACGTGTCAATCACCATTTTAATAGG
>DAICZM010000125.1 GCA_027311145.1 Ktedonobacterales bacterium | reverse complement strand
CTCTTGCTCAAGTCTCTGAGGGAAAATTAAATAGCCCTGAAGAGAGAGCTATTGCCCTTGACAGACACACCGCTCGGATGATATCCTTTCTCTGGAATACATCCTTAATGAACCAGGACAGAGGTAGCATGAAAAGGGCTTTACCACTTGCGGTCTATGCCGCCGTATGAGCAACATTGCCATACCCATACGGCAGGAATTGGCACGAATAGGATGCAATGATGCACGCCAGCAACGTTCGCTCGCGTGTTACCTTTTATCATGCCCCTCGCATCTTTTGAGCCTCGTTCCTTCCATCGGTATCTGACTTCCTTTTTCTGATACACAGGCTTGTGTCACCACCAGGAGACGTAGTGCCGCTTGTGGAATGACACGATAGCGTCGTGTGCTTCTTCTCGACATCCGCGATAAGCACTACCCTGCCCTGTACAAATACATCAATCATAGGCTGGCCATTTACAGCACAATCAGAAGCACACGCAAAGGATTTATCGAATATATGTTACAGGTCAATCATATTCGTCTCTCCTATGGACCACGTCTGGTCTTGGACGACATTTCATTTACCGTCGCTCCCGGTGAAAAAGCCGGCTTGATCGGCGTCAATGGTGCAGGTAAAAGCTCGCTCCTGAAAATCGTCGCGGGCATCATGGAATCCGATGGCGGCACCGTCATGCTCCCACGCACTTACGGCTATCTCTCGCAAGACGTGGCACACGACGATCATCTAGTGGCCGAAGGCGGAACTGTGCGCGACTTCATTTTTAGCAGCATTGGCCTGGATAGTGCCCTGCAAAACTATGAAACGCTCTCGCATCAGCTCGCACAAGCCAGCGAGGACGAGCTACCCACCTTGCTTGAACATTTTGAGCAGGCTCAGAGCGACCTTGATCGCCTGGGCTACTATGATGCCGACGCACGCGCCGAGCAGCTGATTGCAGGCCTCAAACTGGGCGGCGTCACCCTTGATCGTCTCGTACAAACGCTGAGCGGCGGGCAGAAAACAAAACTGGCACTGGCACGTCTGCTCTTCCAATCACCACTCTTGCTCATGCTCGACGAGCCGACGAACTTCCTTGACGTAGATGCAACGAACTGGCTCATGGAATTCCTGCAAAGCTATCAAGGAGCGTTGCTGATCATCTCGCATGATCTTGATCTGCTTGATCGCGGCATCAATAAAGTTTTACGCCTCAACGAATTTACGCACAAACTCGAAGAGTATCGCGGAACCTATTCCAACTACCTAACCGTCACAGGCGATGCACTGGCCCTGATGGAGCGCACAAAGGCACAGCAGGAGCGCGATATCGCCCGTTTACGCAAAACCTCCGAGAAATTGCGCGGCTATGGAGCCACGCGCGTCAGCCAGCGGATTGCTGTCGATAAACGTATCGCGTCGCTAGAAGGCAGCAAACCACAATTGCCACAAAATAGTCGTAAGATTAAAATTGACTTCCCAGTCCGTCAACAAAGTGGACTCCTGGTTATACGCGCCGACAAACTGGCAAAACGCTACGGCACAAAGGAGATTTTCCACAACATCAACTTTCAGGTTGAACGCGGACAACGTCTCGTGATTGTTGGCCTAAACGGCGCAGGCAAAACCACCTTGTTACGCACTATGCTTGGGGTCACACCCCTAAACAGCGGCAATGTCATACTAGGAGATCGCGTCCATGTCGGCTACTACGCACAAGAAAACGAAGGACTAGACTACGAGCATACCGTTTTGCAAGAGGCCAGCGAAATCCTACCAGAGGACAGCAAACGTGTACGCAGCGTGCTTGGACGTTTTCTCTTCACTGGTGACCGCGTCTTTCAACGCATTGGCACGCTCAGTGGCGGCGAAAAAACACGCTTGGCACTGGCAAAAATGGTTCTCTTAGGACCAAATCTGCTGGTCCTAGACGAGCCAACAACCCACCTGGATGCCATGTCGCGCACGATCATCGGCGAAGCATTGGGCAATTATAACGGCACAATCGTCTCTGTCACGCACGATATCGAGTTTGTGCGCCACCTCAAACCCACCACGCTCCTGCTGATGCCCGAAGGTAAAATCGTTTCCTATGACACCAAATATGACATTATGCTCGAACGTGCATAATCACCACCGTATGCCTGGGGAGAAAAAAGGCCGCCGCCTCATAAGATGGCCATTGCTCTCCCCGTTTTTTCCTTGACTTCCTACCTTGTATGACCTATAATTACTGATATATTCCTCATTTCAACACAGGAGACAGCAACGTGATAATGTTCAGCTAATGATGTACCATACAGAAAAGACACATTTGCCATCCTATCCATGCTCTTGTCGCTTTGTCATGACAGACAACAGCAGCTATAGCGTAGTAGTGGTGAAGTATGTGGAGTTTCTGGTACAGAGCGTAGCTGATATTGACAGAGTTGCTTACAAGCATTCCAACGCCTCATACCGCTATTCACGCACTCTGTTTCCCATATTCGATTATTGACTACGCAACTACCTACTACCAGGAAACACATACCACATGCTTACCCTCTACCGGCTTTGCACCAGGGCATAATGGCAAATAATAAACACACATGTTTTCCTATGAAAAAAAGAAAGCAGCGAGAAGTTTGACAGAATATAACGCTTCAAAAGAGATAACAGCACAGATCGAGGAAAGCAAACCCATGAGTGGCTTGCTCGCGGAAGCCCCCGCACGTGCCATCCTCGTCGGCCTGGAGCTACCAGGAACAGATTGGCCCATGATGGAGTCGCTCGATGAATTGGCCCAGTTGGCGATAACCGCTGGGGTGAACTGCGTTGAGCGCGTCGTACAAAAGTTGCAGCAACCCAATCCCGGCACATTCATCGGCTCCGGTAAGGTCGAAGAACTGGCAGAACTCGTGCGCTTTCACAATAGTGATGCGGTCATCTTTGACGTGGAACTTAGCCCACGCCAGCACCGCAATCTGGAAAGCGCGCTCGAAACACAGGTTCTTGACCGCACAGCCCTCATTCTCATCATCTTCGGGCAACGGGCACGCACAAAAGAAGGGCGTCTACAAGTCGAACTGGCCCAGATCGAGTATGACCTACCACGTCTGGCACGTCAATGGTCGCACCTTTCACGCCAGCGCGGCGCAGTTAACCAGCGCGGCGAGGGTGAGAAACAAATTGAGGTTGACCGCCGCTTGCTACGCCGCCAGAAAGAACACATTCTGGAAGAACTGGAACATGTGCGCACACATCGCCATCTGAGTCGTGATCGACGCAAGGATACAGGCGCACCCGTTGTTACACTGGTTGGCTATACGAACGCAGGCAAATCAACTTTACTCAATCGTCTTGCCAATGCACACCTTTTTGCCGAAGACAAACTCTTCGCCACACTCGATCCAACCACGCGCCGTGTACGTCTCAATGGCGGACAGGAAATTCTCCTCAGCGACACCGTCGGCTTTGTGCAACGCCTGCCAACGACACTGGTTGCCGCTTTCCGCGCCACACTGGAAGAAGTGGGCGAGGCTGATCTCCTCATACACGTCGTGGATGCCGCCAGTCCCTCTATGCATCGCCAGATCGAGGCTGTAGAAGAGGTCCTAGAAGAAATTGGCGCGGGCGGACGGCCAATCATTGTCGCTCTAAATAAGGCCGATCTGCTTCCTGAAGACATCCCACTGCTTCCTGGCCTGGCTGCGACACTACCAACCGTGCGCGTCTCTGCCCTCAACGGTTATGGCATTGATGAGCTACTGCGCTGTATCAGCGACACTTTGCAAAGCCAGTTTGTCGCCCTCGACGTATTAGTACCCTATCAGCGTGGTGATCTGGTGGCCTTGTTTCATCAATACGGGAGTATTGGTGAAGAAAGCTACGAAGAAGAGGGTACGCGCCTGCGTGGTTACATGCCAAAAAATCACAGTGGTCCATTCCTGGCATTTCAGAAAGCACCACAACACATCATTCATCGCGTGCGCCACTAAGCAAAGCAGATAGCGTCTTGGAACCGTGTGAAAAGTCTTCACACGGCTCCTAGACGCTAACTTCCTTTATGATCACCTTCTTGCTGCAGAAGCCCGGTTTTACGCCCATCAAAGACTATACTGCGCTCGTCCTTGCCAATCGCGTCGAGGAGGCCGCCGTCATCGCGCGCAATTTGGACGCCGCTAGAGCAAATCACACCAGCAGAGCGCGAAGCATTGCGGCAGGACATGCTCCGCGTGGGCCTAATCCCGTAGGGGCGTGATTTATCACGCCCTAGTTCCCCGTCATACGGCTCCCCAGGCGGATCGATGGGCAAGCAGGGCGTGATAAATCACGCCCCTACGCCACCGGATGCGGTCACCGGGATTACATTTTTCAACATGATAATCGGTCTCTATGGGCTTATAATGTATTTTGCGTATGTTGACGTGATGGATCATGTTTATTTGTTTATCCCCTTCATCATCGCCCTCTCTATAGCGCATGTATTACATTAATGTAAACTTTTCCTACAGATGTGATATCGAACTTGCTTGTTCGTCTTTTATAAAAGAGCGTGGGACAAAACATGCAACAGGAGAAGCTATGTCAACATCTGAAATATTCACGCCTTTGGCGCAGGTTGTGTTGAACACAGCGGGCGCAGAGGCAAGGCAGCGGCAGAACAGCATTGAGCCTGAGCACATACTCTTCGCGCTGTTGCAAAAACCACAAAAAAGTAGCGCGGGCAAGGCATTGCTTTCTCTGCGCGTAAATCCAAGACGACTACACAAATCCCTAAGTGTGGTCATGCCCGTGAACGGTCTGGCTGTAGATGGCGTGGGGCTACCAGCAGAACGCTGTAATGCTGTGCTTGCTCATGCAGCGTATGAGGCAAAATGTATGCAGCATACGCAGATAGCGACCGTTGATCTACTGGTGGGATTGCTGCTAGAAGGTGGTCCAGCCTCGCATGTGCTATTGACAGCGGGTGTCAACAAAGAATTGATCGAGATTGCGGCCCAGTCGCGCTTCGCTTTAGCTCCTGCGGAGCCTCTTACCTCGCGTTCTCGTGGAGAAGTAAAAAATGCACGTGCTCAAGGATGTGTTTTTTTGCTTGTTCAACTCTCTATCGGCGTCATCGTTGGAACCGCTAACGGTTTTATAGAACGGAGTGGCGGCCTTTTACGTGTGCTATCGCTGTTAAACACTTGGCTCGTCGCGTTCCCACTATTTGCTTTTCAGCCTGTTGTAGGCTGGTATCCCTTCGTTATTCTCGCTTACTTTGCTTTCCTTTATGCGTTGTTCATAGGGTGCTTTGGGTTCTTCTCGCTGGTGTTTTATTTCACCAGCCCAAAAACAGGCCCAGGTAGAAATCGCAAATATGTTGTGCGCTTTTTCACTTTACATGCTCTATTGATGTTATTCTATATCGAAGTTGGTTCGTTCTTCTATGTCGTGCAGCCACAAAGTTGGTGGCTTTGGATGACAGGCGTATATATACTTGCTGCTGCATGGCATACCTATATATCTCCGCTCTGGTTCTTCCCATTTCTACATAAAATGACACCAATCACTGATGAAGCCTTGTTACAACGATTACAAGCACTTCTGACACATACGCAAACACAATTGCATGGTTTTTATCGGTTGGAGTCCTTGGCGGATGAAGAGCGCGAAGACTCGCAGATGCCAGCTAATGCCACTTTTGTAGGACTTGGTAACTCACGCGCAATAATGCTGACTGAAACCTTAATGCGCGCTTTTTCTCTCGATGAGATTGAGGTGATATTGGCGCATGAGCTAGGACATGCTGTTCATTATGACCTCTGGAGAATCGTGTTATATAAATCGCTTGGGGTGTTTATCCTGCTAGGCGTGGCGCAATGGTTTCTTTTTACCATTTTACATAATGGAAGTTTTCTATTTTCAGATCAAGGTGCGTTGGGATTGCTATTATTATTCTGTATGTTTGTTATTATCCTCTTTGGTATGATATATCTGTACATGTGGCGGCGGCGCGTGATGGAGCGACGAGCTGATGAATATGCTCTGCAATTGACACGACGGCCTGCCATCTTCAAAAATGCGATGATGCATCTGACCCGTGCTAACAAACAACCACCAGCCTGGACGGCTTCGCAGCAAAGTTTGTTGAGCCATCCCTCTCTTTTAGACCGTTTGCGGCATGCTGATGATTTTGTACGTCGTATGGCGTGCTAGCGCAAAACCGCTTGACTTTTCTCTTCTTAAGACGGATAGTAATAGCAATGTTTCATCAGGATGTTGCCCATTCAGCGGAGGAAAAGAGATGACCGCGCTACCCGAATATCCCTTTATGAGCGTACAAGATTACCTGCTACTGGATAATGCCAGTCAAGATGTTCGTTACGAATACGTTGATGGTCAACTGCGTATGCTTGCGGGTGGCAGTCTACATCATTCTCGTATTGCTTTTAATTTTGCCAAACTATTGGATGATCGTTTGAGCGACGGTCCCTGCGCTGTCTATAATTCTGATACACGCGTGCAACTTGCTGCCGGGCGCTATGTCTATCCTGATCTGACTGTAACATGCGATGAGCGTGAGGCTGATGATATGATCCGTTATCCGCGTGTAATCGTCGAGGTGCTTTCTCCCAGTACAGAAGCCTTTGATCGCGGCTTGAAATTCGCGCTCTATCGTGCCTGTCTCACGGTTGAGGAATATGTGCTGGTAGATTCTTCGCGTAAAACAGTCGAGGTGTATTCCAAAGAAGAGGCAGGTTGGCTCTATGCTGCGTATAGTGCTGGTGAAACTGTCGTGTTAAGAAATCTGAATATGCGCTTTGCCGTAGACGTACTTTATAACAAGGTACATTTGCCTGAATAAATCAATTCCCTGGAACAAGGAGCAAACTCTATGGATATGGAGATACAGCAGGAACAGGTTGCGCAGGAACAACCTGCGCAACTAAATGAAGAGCGACAGCAACAGGCGCGCGCCTATGCGCGTGTGCGCCTGCGTCTCTCGCTGGTCAGCATGGGCATTGCCGCGCTCTGTATTGCCGTCGTGCTGGGGGCGCGTCTGGATGTCTGGCTGCGTACCGTTGTTGCGCCGCTGGCATGGCAACCCGTGCATGGCTGGTATCCGCTGCAAATCCTGCTGTACTTTGTGCTGCTTATGCTGGCTTATCAGATTATCACGCTGCCACTAGCCTATTACGGTTTTACCCTTTCGCGCCGCTATGGTCTTTCCACAATGTCGCCACTTACATGGTTTGTGGATCTTGCCAAAGGCTTTGGCCTGAGTCTGGTATTGGAAGCTTGTGCTTTTGAGTTGATTTATCTATTGTTAGCGGTGCAACCGCAGACATGGTGGTTGTGGGTCGCGCTCGTCATGCTCTTCTTCTCGGTTGTGATGGCAAATCTCGCTCCCGTCCTGATCTTCCCAATTTTCTATAAATTCAAGCCGTTGCCCGATGGTGAATTGACGCAACGACTGGTTGCGCTGGCTGAACGCGCCAACACGCGCATTCGTGGCGTCTTCACGATGGAGATGAGCAGCAAGACAACAGCGGCTAATGCGGCCCTGATGGGTCTTGGCAATACACGGCGCGTGGTATTGGGCGATACAATGATTGATCGCTACAGCGTCGATGAGATTGAGGTCGTGCTGGCGCACGAACTGGGTCACCACGTCCATCGCGATATCTGGAAACTGATTCTCAGTCAGACAATTTTAACGTTGGGAAGTCTCTATTTCGCCAATCTTGTGCTGCACTGGGTGGTAGGCTTGCACGCTTACCTCGCCCTGAGCGATGTGGCGACCATGCCGCTGCTGTTTCTGCTGATGGGCGTCTTTGGCCTGATCGTGATGCCGCTTGGCAACAGCTACACGCGTATGATCGAGTATCAGGCCGATGAGTACGCGCTGGAGAGTACGCGCAAGGTTGAGGCATTCAAGAGCGCGATGAGTCGGCTTGCCAACCAGAATCTGGCGGAAGCCGAGCCACCGCAACTCGTCGAAATCCTTTTCCACGATCACCCTTCAATCGGGAAGCGGTTGCGTCACGCCGATGCCTTCGCGCAACAGCATAGATTGGCATAACGATTATGCTTTGTTGAGCGCGGACCTCAGAGCGGAGAGCGTCGCACCGGCCTCGTCAATCGAGCCAGCAGGCATAGCGAGCAAGGGTTGATCGACACCCGCCTCGGCCCACGTGTCGAGCTTTGCCACAACCTCGCTTGCTGTACCGATAATCGAGGTCGCGTCAAGCATGTGTGGACTGACAGCCATCACCGCGCTCTTGAGTCCCTGCTTGTTGGCCTCAATCACGGCCTGTACGTCCTCGCCAAAGCCATTGCGTGTGAGCATGTCTGCGTAATAGACGCCCATCCGTGCAATATAGTAGGCGAGCGGTTGCGCGGCTCCGATGCGTGCCTGCATGCGCATCTGCTCGTCGGCATTCTCCGGTAGCACGACACTGGTGATATACGGCGCGATAGCGGCACTATGGGGTGGACGACCAGCCTGTTGTGAACCCTCGTCCAACTGTGCGCGCAGCTCGCCCCATCGGTTGCCCGGCCAGTAGACAGGCAGGATACCATCGGCGATTTCGCCTGATTGCACGACGTTCTTGGGTCCCATCGCCGCGACATAGATCGGCAGGTCAGGGCGCGCGGGCGTGAAGCGCAGTTTGAAGCCACGTTCCAGATTGAAAAACTCGCCATGATAGACCAGTTTTTCGCCGTGCAGGATCATTCTGATGATCTCGACATACTCGCGTGTGCGTTTCAGCGGCTTCTCAAATTTGACGCCGTGCCAGTGTTCGATGACATTGGCTCCCGATGGACCGAGACCGAGGATGATGCGCCCGCCGGAGCGTTCGTCAAGCGTGGCGACTGTACTGGCAATCAGCGCGGGCGTGCGTGAGAAAATATTGGCAATGCCTGCCCCTATCTTAATGCGTTTGGTAATACGGACAAGATCGCTCATTGAGGTGAAAAGTTCGTAGCCCCAAGATTCGCCGAGCCAGACCGAGTCGAAGCCCAGCTCATCGGCAATTTTGACCTTCTCCATCACGCTATCCCATTCGGAGGGAAAATTTGGAGAGTCGGCGACCAGACCTATGTGCGAACGATATGCCTTCTGCGGCGCGTTTGTTTCTGTTGTCATACGTAGACTAATCCTTCCATCAGTGGTGCGATTTGACTGGTATGCCATCATTATATCCCAAGTAGGCTTATGTCATTTTCTGGAAACCTCTACACAGCACTACGGTTACGTATGCTATTGTATGTCTCATGAGACAACATATTTTTCGCACAATGCTGCCTGCGCTGCTGATCTGTATGCTGCTGCTCTTGAGTAGTTGCGCACAGACGAACACGCAGCCGGTCAAAAATAAAAGCGCGACTCCAGCGAGTAATCAGGTTGCAGGGCTTTGCAATGGAGCGGGTAAGACGCGTAACGATATCACGGTTTCCAGCCTGCCCGCCGCACAAGGCAACTGGCCCATGTTTCGCGGCCTCGACGTTGAGCGAGCATCCCAAGATTGCGGGACAGGTTCTGGCACTGGATGCACAAACGGGCAGATTGCGCTGGCTGCACGCGATTCTGCTGGTCGTCTATGCCTCACCAGCTCTTGTTGGGCAGACGCTCTATCAAGCTGTTGGCGACAGTTTTGTCAACGGTGATGGCGGCGTGCATGTTCTCAATGCGAAAGATGGGCAACTGCTGCAATATATGGACCTGCATAGCCCTGTTACCTCTTCGCCTGTTGTCATCACTGCGTGGCTCTTCGTCGGCGGGCGCAATGGCCTGCCCTACGCTTTCACTCGCTAGCTTCTTTAACCCCTGGTAAGCGTTTTAGGATGAAGCGTAAGCTCAAGCCTTGTACTAGCAATGTAAATAGTACGACGCCGTAAGTGGCAAAGACCAGTTCTTCGCGTCTAGGAACGTTGAATGGTACTGCTAGTACCAGGGCGAGTGAAAGTGCGCCGCGCAGACCGCTCCAGAAGATCAGAAACCGCCAGGAGTGTAAACGTAAATTGGGAATACGTTGTACATGGCGTGGCAAAAGCAGGACGACGATAAGGCGTGCGAGCAGGACAGCAACAATGGTTGAACTAGCAGTAATCAAAAGCGACGAGAGATTGACGCTTTGGAGAAAATGGATTGGGTTGAGTTGTACGCCGACGAGCAAGAAGAGTAGTGCGTTAGCAACGAACGCGATAACACTCCAGAAATTATCGACTGTTTCCTGCGTGCGCTCGGACATGCTTTGTGTTCGCCCATAGCTGCCTACAATTAAGCCAGCAATAACAACAGCGAGAATGCCTGAAGAGTGAAATGCTTCTGCCAAAAGATAGGTTCCATAGGCAGCCACGATGGTAACAGTTGTTTCAAGTAATGATTCATCAAGATGTCTGACAAAACGACTGACAAGAAATCCACTGATGCCACCAACGAGTAGGCCGCCGCCGAATTGCTCCAGAAAGACCATGAAACCTTGTAACCATGCTTGTATGCCCGTTAAGTGGCTATTGCTGAGTGAGGCGAGAACCAGGGCCAGAAATACCTGATAGAAAGAACCGGCAATCCCATCGTTGAACAGACTTTCACCTTCAATAATGGCAGAAAGTTGTGCATTTACATGTAACTGACGAAAGAGGCCTAGCACAGCTATCGGGTCGGTTGGAGAAAGAATCGCGCTGAGCAGAAATGAATTGCCCCAATCCAGTCCTGTTATAAAATGCAATGGAGTTGCGATCAATACCAGTTCTAACAGCAGACCAGGGCCAACGAGCAAGAAGATGACAAACCAGTTTTTGTGAAATAATTGAACAGAACTTGACCATGCACCCTCGAAGAGTAGTGCGGGCAAGAAGACGAAGAGAACGAGATCTGGCGTTAGTCGAAGTTGTATGAAACCAGCAAAGAAACTGATAATGAAGCCTACGATAACAAGACCTAGTGTATAAGGGACCGCCAAACGCCTTGAGATGAGGATGACAATC
>DAICZM010000124.1 GCA_027311145.1 Ktedonobacterales bacterium | reverse complement strand
CGAGTACGCTTCCATAAATTGATTGCACTAAAAAGGGAGGATTGCTTACTTCTCTTCGTTGCCTGTCTGATTTCCGCTGTACTCCTGCTATACATAAAAGCTACGACCGACGTTTGGTGATTGTGAATTAAATACGTGTGTTCCTAACATGTACACGCTTGGGAGAAGCCAATGGCTAAGAGTATTTTTGAGTATAAAGATGCTGAGGGCTTCTTGCCCGAAGGGCACTTTGATGAATGGGGTCGAAAAAACAATCTTAGACGAGAGCCTGCCAGTATCGGTTCTCCCAGGTATGACGGGATATACGCGACAGAAGAAAGGGAATATGAAGTACAAAGTGGGTATGATTGGGAGACATACCGCACACGGGGGTACTTACGGTTCTACCCAGATGGGATGGTTCTCTATGAATACGCAAATATGAAATGGCCTCCATCCCCTGAGGAAATGGCCGTAGTATTCAAGAGGGAAAATGATATTGTCAAAAGTCGCGGGATATTCAAACTACGTGGCGGGCAGATCGCTTTCGAGGTCATCGAAGTTGGACCCAAGAGGGGTCTCTTGCTCCCAGCACCGAAAACGAAACTGAATTTTTTGGGATTGTCTCTCCCTGATGCACTGTATATCGTAACGGAGACAGGGGGAAAATTAAAGTACAGTTTCACGCCAATCAAAGCCTATCAGGAGGAGATCCGCCTCGCCCTTGCCCAATTAAAAGAGAAGGGCCATATGCACCAGAAAGCCAGTCAGTGGGATCTGGCTTTGCCATTCTATGAGGAGTACCTTCGCATCGACCCCACCAACGATGACATGCACTTTCTCATGGGTCGGTGCCTTCATCTGCTTGGTATGCACGATCAGGCTCTTACCGTGTTCGAGCAAGCATGCCGCTTGAGACCTACGAGTGGAACCTATCACAATTGCAGGGGAGAGGAGCTTTTGGCACTTGGGCGTTGTCAGGACGCCATAGAAGCCTTTAAGTACAGCCTAGCAACTCCATATCTACCACCATATGCGAGTATGCAAGCATGGGGAGGGATGAGCAATGCCCTCCAGGCACTTGGGCAAACGCGAGAAGCGCAGGAGGCGCAGCAAAAATCTGAGCAAAGTGAGAAAGAGTATCAATTACAAGTTCCTGTATCTTCGCAGACGCTCTCGTCGTCAACCTTCACTCAAACGCCGCCCGTTATACAACCACAACCAACACAAAAAATAGGCACGACGCTTGTCACATACCAACAACCAGGATCAAAGGTGGATGGGCTGGCATGGTCGCCTGATGGCAGGCACATTGCCTCTTTCGGTTTGGGAAAAACGCAAGTGTGGGAACCGTTATCGGGTAATCTTCTTTACGATTATAACGTTAAGGGTTTTGCCACCATCATTACAGCTATCGCATGGTCACCCGACTCAACGCGCATTGCCACCGGGGGCAGCGATAAAGTGGTGCAAATATGGGTCACCAGTGATGGTCATATAACCACAGCATATAAAGGGCATCACAAATTCATCAGAGCGTTATCCTGGTCCCCGAATGGTCAACACGTCGCTTCTTGCGAAGATACTGAACTACACATATGGAATGCCTTATCGGGGCAGCCTATCCTTACATTTACGGCCCATCCCAAAACTCTCGTCGGAATGAGAGCCCTTGCCTGGTCGCCCGATGCCACACGAATTGCATCCGGTGGGGGCAATGACCATGTAACTATATGGAACCCTGATGATGGCAGTGCAATCTCTACCTACACGCAACAGCGTAGCACGATCAATGGGTTAGCATGGTCCCCCGATGGCAAGCGGATTGCTTCAGCGAGCAGCGATAGCACCATTCATATCTGGGCGGTTGAGACGGGCGCAGACCAGATCGTTTGCAAGGGCCATACCAACGTAATCAATACCGTCGCATTTTCTCCCGACGGCAGGCGAATTGCTTCGGCCTGCAATGATGGTACAGTGCGCATCTGGGATAGCGAGACGGGTCAGCAAATCTTCACGTATGGGGGACATAAGAAAAATGTGACCACGCTTGCATGGTCCCCTGATGGAAGGTATATCGCGTCTGGCGGCGTTGATAAAACTGTGCAGGTATGGGCTTGCAGATAGGTCTTCACTGGATGATCTGAGTTTGCACATCTACTGCTCTGTCAAACGTCATGGCACACGTTTTGTGAACGGACGGGCAACCGCATCTTTTCTACGATGCATCAATGGGTGTAGTCGTGCATGACACACACATCGCCGCATGACACCCGCAAGGGGTGTCACTACATGTTGCCATCCCACAAGATGCATGAGATGTAGTGACACCCCTTGCGGGTGTCATGCTTATCCTCTATATGACATGTATATGACATGTATATGACATGCCACAGGGATCCTGGTTTGATTGGTACATAGGCATAACGGACATGATAAATCGATCCATACGATTTTTACGGGTATTTAGTGGACATATAGATTTTCTCTCCTCGTGAAAGTGCAACACTTGTGCCTACCATTATACCTCGCTTGTTATGGATAGCTCCACGGGCTATACTGAGGAAGACAATGTTGTTGCCAGGAGCAAGAAGCATGCAGACCAATAGTTATCAATGAGAGAGAAAGAGAGACAATGATGCCAACACGCGAACAAATCATGCAACAATTAACCGCAGATCACGAAGCATTTCTCGCACGCTACCGTGCTTTTACGCCCGAAGAACTGGCCCGCCCTTGCACAGAGAGTGAAGTGCCAGGGGGAGAACCCTGGCGGCCCAAAGATCATCTCGCACACCTAGCCCTAATCGAACGTCTCTTCCGAGGTATGGTACAACGCGCAATTACAGGTGATGCAGACCCTGTCGGTTTTAATCGCACAGGTTTGAGTACTCGCGAAGAGCGACAGGCCTTGATTCATCGCAACAACCAGGCGTATGTGGAAGCACATCGTGATGACGATCTTGAAACGCTGCTCACTGCAATTAGTGAGGGGCGCAAGGAAACATTGGCCCTATTAGAGCAGCTAAACGAAGAACAGCTCCAGATCGCTCTCCCTGGTGCGCCCTGGAACGATGGCACGGTCGGCGGCGTCCTCATCACGAACGCGCAGCACGAAAAACTGCATCTTTCCTGGGTAGAAGAGGGCCTACAGCACCATCACGATCACGCATAGAAACCCACGTAGTACGTCCAATACCTATCAAGCTACGCCATGCTACGTGAACGACATCTGCGGTAAAACTCGTAGAGACTGATTAATCGCGTCCACCGTGCCTGTACAGCGTTGTGCCATTTGGTCGTGCATCGTACACAGGGGGCGAGAATGCGATTAATCAGTCTCTACGAGTTTTACCGCATTAATTTATTAAATCCCATTATCATGCTATTACATCTTTAATCCTCACAGATTTTACGTAAAGAATTTCCCGCAGTCTTTTCTTAGCTCTTGACAACAGTCTATTATTCAAGTATTCTATTGAATAATAGAAAGGAAAAACGAATGGACTATCAGGAAAAACGCGCTTTTAAGATGCAGCTTTATGAACAATTCGCTCTGATTGGCAAGGCTCTGGCAAACGCACATCGGCTCGAACTGCTCGATGTCCTGGCACAAGGAGAGCATAGCGTAGAAGTCCTGGCACAAGAGTGTGCCCTATCCATTGCCAACGCCTCGCAACATTTGCAGATTTTACGTGCGGCCCACCTCGTAGCAGTTCGGCGTGAAGGAACCTATCTCTATTATCGTCTTGCAGATGAGAGCGTCTTTGCCATGTGGCAGGCCATGCGCACGGTGGGCGAGACGCATCTTGCGGAGATTGGACACATTGTACGCACATTCTTACACGAGCGCGAGCAGTTACAACCGATCAGCGCGCAAGAACTGCTCGCCATGTGTCGGGACGATCAGGTCACCGTGCTTGATGTGCGCCCTGCTAACGAGTATCAAGCGGGTCATCTGCCACATGCACGCTCGATGCCCATAGAGGAACTAGAGGCACGCCTCACGGAATTGTCGCCCCAGAAAACTGTTGTTGCCTATTGTCGCGGACCATATTGCGTCTTTGCGGACGAGGCCGTCACGCTTTTGCGCAAGCACGGTTATCAGGCCCGCCGTTTAGAGCAAGGATTTCCAGATTGGAATTTGCTCAGACTCCCTACAGAAACTGAGAGTGTATAAGATGTTTTTACTGCCCTTGGGACATTTACAGCCACAAATCAAGCCACACACCATCAGAACAGGTCTAAAAAGAAACCTGCCCCAGTTTCTCCTGCTGGCTTTTATCACTTTTGGCGTCGGTATGGTTGTCGGTGCTGAGCGCGTGGTTGTTCCAATAGTGGCAAAACATGACTTTGCCGTAGCTACCTATCTATCCACATTGGCATTTATCATCAGTTTTGGTTTTGTCAAAGCCGCCCTCAATCTCATTGCTGGTCGGCTTGCAGATCGCTATGGACGAAAACTTCTCCTTCTTTGTGGGTGGCTCAGCGCATTGCCAATCCCTTTTCTCATCATTTTCGCACCGAACTGGAGTTGGATCGTGGGCGCCAATCTACTGCTAGGTGTCAATCAGGGCCTGGCCTGGTCAATGACCGTGACCAGTAAAATTGATCTGGTAGGCACGCAGAGACGTGGCCTGGCACTGGGCATTAACGAGTTCTCAGGCTATGCAGGAGTTTCGCTGGGAGGATTTATTGGCGGCGTGTTATCGGGCAGTTACGGTCTGCGCACAACCCCTTTCTTGTTCGTTTTTGCTGTTATTCTGGTTATGTTATTGCTTTCGCTCTTCGTGCGTGAAACATTGCCATACACGCGCATTGAGCAGCACGACAACGTGGGCATACCATCTCATGAGCAAACGCCGCCATCACTACGGCACATTTTCGCTCTCACGACCTGGGGAGATCGCGCGCTTGCCGCTGCGACACAGGCCGGACTGGTTGAAAAATTTACAGACACACTTGCCTGGGGACTTTTCCCGCTCTATTTTGCCACCCATGGCCTGACGCCAGCAATGATCGGCGGCCTTGTCGGTACATATACCGGAAGCTGGGCTGTCCTACAGATTTATACAGGACATCTCACCGACCGCTTTGGGCGCAAATGGGCGATTGTCTCAGGCATGTGGCTCACAGCATTGGGTATCATCTGCGTTGCCATCAGCACATCGCTGCTCTGGTGGTTCAGTAGTGCGGCACTCATGGGAATCGGCATGGCTTTACTCTATCCCACACTACTTACTGTCGTCAGCGATGTAGCCCATCCCCACTGGCGTGCCACGTCTCTCGGCGTCTATCGTTTCTGGCGCGATAGCGGCTATGCCTTTGGAGCATTGGCTATTGGGCTTATCGCGGACCACTTTGGCTTTCTCACAAGTTTCTGGTTCACAGCCATGCTCATGCTAGCAAGCGGGTTGCTCGTCGCACTCTTGATGTATGAAACACACCCAAAAAGTCACATACACTCTTCTACATGACCTCATGTCGAATAGACAAATAGCAATCACCATAGTGCTCTATACTTTTCTCTCAGAAATTTGCAGAAGAAGACAAATTTCACTCTCACGTCGCACGACAGCAAAAGATTCGGTCAAAGTGTGGGTCACATCCTCAGTGGGCCAGCAGGTGTTTTTCGCGCTCGAAGAGCCAGAGCAGGGAGAGCAGGGCCACGCTGGCCAGGATCGCCGTCAGGTAGACCATGCCGTCGAAGCCGAAAGAGCGGGCGAATAAGCCCCCCAAGCCGTTGCCGAGGATTTGGCCCAGGCCGAGGAAGATGGAGTAGAGGCCCATCATCAAGCCGCGATCTTTCGCGCTCTCTTCAGAGATGTCCGCTAAATAGGCCAAAGCCGCTGGGGCAAAGCTCGTCTCAGCAAACACGCCAAGCGTCAAAACGGGCAGCCAGAACCATAAAAGCGCGTCGTTACCGCTGCCACGATGATTGATGCCAAAAAGAGCCACGCTGGCGAGATAGATGCCCGTGACCGAGATTAACATCAAGCGCAGGCGTGGAATACGATTGAGGAAAAAAGCCCAAAAGAGCAAGCAAAGTGCGAAGAAGGACACATAGCCGCCCAAGATAAAGCTCACCTGATGCGCTCCGCCCACGCCGCTCATACTACCCATCAGGGTCTGGTGCGGGAACTGCGGGGCGGGCCTAGAGAGAACAAACGGCAACTGCGCACTTAACCAGATACCAACCAGGGCGTTAATGCAGACCCAGGCTGGAATAAAAATGAAGAGGCGTGGTGTACGCACGATGCGCCAGTAACGTGCGGCGACGATGCGTATGTCGCCATGATCGACCAATTGATTGACAACAGGGGCAAGAGCCATACACAACGCAACAAGCAGGTACAGTGAGGCAAGCAGCACAAAGGCGAAACGATGCAAATAGCCCCAGAGAATACCACCCATGACAACGCCAACCGCAATACCACCGCTTGTCACCAATTCGTAGAAGCTCATGACGCGCATACGCAATACTGGGTTTAAGGCAGTATAATCGGCAAGATAGCCAAGCACGACAGGTGTGGTCATCGCCCCAGAGATACCTGCGATCACCTGCAAGCTTAACAGATAGGGCAACGGATTTTGGATAGGAGTAAAAAGCAACAGGCCGACCTGCACGACGCCAAAAAGTGGGCCAACCACCATAAATAAACGACGCCCCAGACGATCACTCAAGCTGCCCATCAAGGTTGCTAGTGAGAGTTCCGTGATGTAGAAGGCAACCGAGAGCAGGCCAACTTGCAGGCTAGTAATTATGTGTCCGGTATGCACTGAAAGCTGAGCAAGAAATAATCCAAGTACGACGGTTCCCGCGCCTGAACTAACGCGTTGTATGGCTGTGGCTATAAGCAAAGGCGCAACTGACCGCCGATACATATTAAAAATGCTCACTCTCTAGTAATACCGCTCCCGTTTGCATTGCCCAACCTTTCCGCATGTTCATCCACGTCATGGCGGCAATAACTGCCCCCGTAATAATCAACGCCATTGCGATAATTACCAATATCAACAACAATGTGCGCGTGCCCCCAGTCACCGCGCTTGCCAAGATCATTGCCAACAGTATCATGAGTCTATTTTCCCCCTTCTCAAAATGAATACATTGCAGTACTCTCATATCAAGACTCTTTTGGCAAGGCAACGGTAACAAACGGGGTATCTATAGGACAGACACGCTACAATGCTCGTACTTCTTTTCCATACACAGTATATTGCCGGATCACATGCATGCCAGCGCGCTCATAAAGACGGGTTGCTCCCGTTAGGTTTTGCGCATCAACAGATAATGCTACGGTGCGCGTGCCACGTCGATAAAATTCGCCAAAGGCGTGTTGCAATAGTGCCATGCCCAGGCCACGTTGACGCCAGGGGCGACGCACACCCAGACTGCCAACCCAGCCTTCATCGCCGCGATAACGGCAAAGGATCACGCCAGCCAGCTCATCGCCATCTGTGGCTAAAAACCACAAGGTCGGGTCAAAATCTTCAATCTGTACACGAGTGCGCTGCCATTCTTCAAATGGAAAGAGCCGATGGTTCCAGTGATCCTCAAAGGCCTCTTCGCGCGTGGCATGCGTGATGCGATCATCTTGTCCAGCCACAAAGACACGTACCCGTATTCCTGTGGGCCATTGAGGAATAACAGGCTCACTCTGCATTGTAATCGACATATGCCAGAAATAGCGTACTGTGTGATAGCCCATTGTCTCAAAAAGCTGATGCGCCATCTCATCTTGCGCACTGACACCCGCGTAGAGCGCAATGGCGGCTCCATAGGCTTGTTGGGCATGCATACGCACCCGTGCATCAGCTTTTGTCAGCAGAAACGTGCCAATGCCCAGACCCCAAGCGGTGGGATGAACATAGCCATCAATATCAACATGCTGAGCATTCGCATCATATTGTACTTCTTCATAGCCAACGATCTGTCCCTGTGGCGTTGTAACTAACCAGGCATCTTCTGTCAGATCAAAGGCTACCTCGGCCCAACCACTGCGCACATCAGCGATTGTCACAGAGGTATCTCCATCGGTCGCCAGCCCGTAGCTATTGATCAGGTTTGCAATCGCCTCCGCATCATCTACGCGGGGAGAGCGTAGAAGCAGCCCGGCAGGCAATGTCATCGCTTCCATACAGCATTGTTCCTTTCGCGGGGCATAATAGAAATACCCATCATGCCCGTTTTTTCTATTTTATCCGCTCTATCAAACGGTGAGTGGCTCGCGTGTCAATGCCTCTACTACAATTTCGTATCCTGCACACAGTTCTTTCTCGTAGACATCGTACTGGCATGCAAGATAGCTTCCCGGCGGTTGCTCGCCATGCGCCACGCTCCGCTGTGCATCTACAACCATATCCAGGCGCAATTTCCCGCTGCGTGAAAGCTGATCGGCATGCATGTTATGCACATCGATCAGCACGCGCCAGAAGCTCTGTACATGGCTATAGCCTTCACGCACAAGTAAACGGCGCGCACGCAAATTGTTGCTGCTAGCAGTGATGCGCAGAACAGCACGCTGTACTGACGCAAGCACTGCTAAGTCTTGGCGTGCCCGCTCTTCAAGCAGCCAGATGAGCAATGTCCCGATACCACGCCCACGATAATCGGGATGGACATGCAACAGCGCGCGATAGCCATTATCCGCGTCCGTGCGCAAATCAGCGTAGCCAACCATATGCCCTTTGCGTGTAACAATCACCCAGGCATCTGTCTGGAGATGAAAGTGCGGAGCGTGCCAGATGCGCTGTATCTCCTCCTCCGTAATCTCTGTTAACTCTGTATTTTCCACCTCCTCGCGTTCGCACGTGCTGAGTAGCTTCGCAACAGCCTCAACATCTTTGAACGTGGGAGGACGGGCCGACAAATTATGTAACCGCACGATCATAAAGGGAGTCTCCCTTCTCTGTGCAGAAGCGTTGGCATATCTTCCAGCTCTTTGCTGAACGATAGCACCAATGCTTCCATACCATCTTCTATAGAGAGTAGAGAAAGAGACCAGCAGGGAGAGCGTTAGTTTTCGAGTAATTGGGTGCTGAGTTCTTTCCCTGCCCGTAACTCCTTCTCATAGATGTTGTATTGTTTCACCACATGCATACCAGCACGCTCATAAAGGCGCGTTGCTCCCGTTAAGCTCTGGGCATCCACGCCGAGATAGACCTTGCGAATACCGCGTCGATAAAACTCGCCAAAGGCATAACGCAATAAGGCCATCCCAATGCCCTGTTGACGCCAAAGACGCCGCACACCTAACGAGTGAACCCATCCGCCTTGCTCTTTCTCATCCGCGCACAGGCCAATACCAGCGATCTGCGCGCCATCCATTGCCAAGAACCAGAGCGTGGGATCGAAATTCTCACGCTCACTTTCCCAATGTTGGAACTCTGCAAACGTACGCGACAAGTAGCCCCAGTGGTCTTGAAAGGCATCTTCATCCGCTTCATAAACTGCCCGTAACAGGCTCGTATCCTCTGCCAAGGTATGCAAGGTAATACCTTCTGCCCAGACGGGACTAGCGGGTTGCTCAGTTAATTCAATAGCCATGCGATAGGAAGAACGAATACGCTTGAAGCCGTGCTGCTCAAGCAAATGCGAGGTTTCTTGATCCTTACTATTTAGCCAAGAAACCATTGTCACACGGGCGTCGGCTTCCGCCAGAGGAAGATGCTGCTGTGCGCGTAACTCTTGCAATTGCAGCAGATACGTGCCAATGCCGCGATGCAGGTAAGCACGATGTATGGTGGCATTGGGATGAAGACGAACATGTTTTTCGTGCGAGAGATCAGCAAACGCCACAATCTGATTTTCCGGTGAAACGATCAGCCAGGCATCTGTGGCCAGATCAAAGTTTGGCATCTGCCACCAGCGTCGCATGTCGCTCAAAGTTGTCTCTATTTCGTTCTCATGGGCGATCTCATCGGCCTGCACCAGTTGCAACACCGCTTCAACGTCTTCCATCGTTGGACGACGCATCACAAAGCCCTTGGGGAGGGTTTGCATAATCATGAATTGCTCCTTTTCTTCTATCTCTATTGGAGGGCGCAATTGCTCGCGCCCATAGCGTTTAGCCATTCCGTTTCAGGCGACCCGTGCGCTTGGCATAGCGTTCCGCAATGCCGAAGATGTAGATGCCAACGGGAATACTGATGATGCCAGTCAAGATCAACGGCCAGGTATCGTTCCAAATCTCTACCGACCAGATCGCTTGGCCTTGCAGAATGCCCGCACGCATACCTTCCAGCACATAGGTTGCTGGCGAGATACGCGCTAATGGTTGCATCCAGGCAGGCAAGACCTTGATCGGATAGTAGACGCCCGAGACCAGCAGAATCACCGAACGGATAATAAAGGACATCTGCATGCCCTTCTCTGTGTAGAGCAGTGGCAAGACAGCAGTTCCGATGCCAAAGCCAATGAACGAGACACTGCCGATCAGCAGCATAAAGACCGCCGTCAGGTAATTAGCATGGCCGAGATCGAGATGGAAAAAAGCTCCTACGACGACCAATTGCAACAGCGTAAAGAGCAGACCATGCACGACCGCATACATACAACTGCCGACCATATGGGTGAAGCGCGAGATCGGTGCCATAAACGTGTACTCGATAGTGCCTTCCCAGCGTTCCATGTTGATGATATCCGTGACACCATCGAAGGTTACGCTGAGATAAGTCCAGACCGAAGTGCCAATCAACAGATAGAGAACCAGAAAGTTCGAGTTAATTGGCGTATTAGTGACCTGACCCGCACTCACACCAATAAATGTGACTGATGTCGCGTTGACGATATTGTAGACCAACCAGACAATCTCCCAGGCCCAGTAACGCTTGGTCAGATTCCAATTGCGTTCAAAAAAGGCATAGGTAGCGCGTCCCTGGTGTAAAAGACTAGACATCTCGCTAGAACTCCTCTTCTACTCTTCTTCTTTCTGAGCTTCATACGCCTCGAATGCTTTTTCCCAGCTTCCATAGCGTTCACTATCAGCTTCAG
>DAICZM010000123.1 GCA_027311145.1 Ktedonobacterales bacterium | reverse complement strand
CTCTTTAAAATTTTAAAGCGGATACGAACCCGTTCACCATATCTGGATTAATTTTTTAAAGAGCATCATCGCGTCCGCCGCCCGTGTGCCAACGATGCGCGTTTCCCTTTGGCACGGGAAATGTGCCATAGCTTCTTTGGTGCATAGGCACGGCGGACGCGATGAATCGGTCCCTACGGGCAGAGCATGCCGGGCTCTGCGTCCCAGGTTGAAGCGTATACTAGCGCAATTTGAGGTGTGCGACATCATTCAATGTGAAAAGTACGCGCTGCTGAGCGGTAACCCGTACAACGGTAATCGAGGTATTGGCGCACGGAAAGAAGAAGTCGCGCTCCATGCGCAGAGCTTCGGCGGCATAGGCGTTGATAACGCCCCCGTGCGCACCGACTAGCACACGCTGGCCGATGTGTGCGCGGGCAATGGCATCCATGCCTTCAACAACACGCTGGCGAAAGGCCTTGGAAGGCTCGTTATCACCCACCGTGTCCCACGTGCCGGAGAGTGCGGCGCGGCGCGTAATCTCCATCTGGCGCGCATGCAGTGCTTTCGTCAAGACGTCCTGGTCATCGCCATCGGCAGGGCGTGGCAGTGCAATCACATTGCCTAGGCGAATCTCTTTAATCTCTTCGACAATAATGGGCGTCAGACCAAAATGTTCGGCGAGTGGCCCGACAGTCTGCCGACAACGCTGGAGCGGGCTGCTGTAGATAACGTCGAATGGCAGGTTTTTCAAGCGTTCTGTTAGTGCCTGTACTTGCTCGCGCCCTGTACGGCTCAATGGCAAATTGTCGTAGATGCCGCTGGGAATGAGTTCGTCTCCTTCTGGAATAGCGTCGCCGTGACGAACCAAAAACAGCTCAGCGGCATCCGAACGTCGCAGTAAAAATGGATCACTGGTGTTCATCTTGTATTTAACCTTAATGTATACCATCAACCGTAATACTTTGCCAAATGTGATTGCATACCGGTCCCACGTCCTCAAATGAGGCTTGGCAGCATATTACGGTTCTCTTGTTCTTTTGTAAAAAAGCATCGTTGTGTCTGCCCTTTTTGATGACAGACATCAAGCTTGGCTCCCTACAGTGTATCACTTCACTCTGCTTGCTGCTGATTACAACCTTTCTTCAATTATCCCGTAGCTATACTATGTTATGTAGAGTATATTTCGTCCCTGCCAATGCCGATAATACGCAGCGAAGCGTTCTTTTCCCCTTTCTACCTGAGTTTGAGGGGAAACACGTCATATATACATAGCGATATATCGTTTATCTAGACAACAGAAGGTGAAAAGGAGCTGGTTGTTTCAATGGATGACGTAAAAACAATGCAAGAGCAGCACATAGAGTTATTCGCACCTGATATTAAGAGTAAGGTGGTGATGGACGTGCGTGCTATTACAAAGAGTTTGCCACTAGGACGGGAGCGCATAGATATTCTCAAGGGCATTAGTTTTCAGATTCTCAGTGGTGAATTTGTGGCGATTGTCGGCCCTTCTGGTTCTGGCAAAAGCACATTACTTGGCATTATTGCGGGCCTTGATAACCCAACAAGTGGACAGGTGCTGATTGACGATGTCGATATCACGCGCATGAGTGAGGGACAATTGGCAACAGTACGCAACAATAAGATCGGGATGGTCTTTCAGGCGTATAACCTGATTCCCACATTGACGGCGCAGGAGAACGTTGAGGTTCCGCTCTATGTTGGTAAACATAAGGGTTCGCCTTCGTCGCGCGCGAAAGAATTATTGACGCTGGTGGGATTGGCCCATCGTCTGTCACATCGTCCAAGTCAGCTTTCCGGTGGTGAGCAGCAGCGTGTCGCCATTGCGCGTTCGCTGGCAACTGATCCCGCGATTGTGATTGCCGACGAGCCAACAGGCAATCTGGATGCGCGCAACGGCGAGAATGTGCTCAGCCTGATCGCTGATTTGCGTGACAAAACAGGCAAAACGTTTATTATTGCAACCCATGACCAGAATGTGGCTTCGCATGCAGATCGTGCTATTCGTATTGTCGATGGTCTGATCGCCTCTATCGAGAGCATGGCAGGGAGAAGCATACAGTGAAAGCCTCAATTTACTTCAACTATACCTCGCGTTCACTGTGGCGTGGTGGACAGCGCACATTGCTGGCAATTTTTTGCGGCGCCGGCGGTGTTTTGGCAATTGTCGCGCTCCAATTGGTGGGCCTGATGATTAATAATGCCTTTACTAGCAATGTGCGTGATGCCAACGGTGGCGATATCGCGGTGACATCGCAAAACGTCCCTTTTACCAGTAGTGATCTTGCCTATTTCAAGCAACTCAAACAACAGGGAACGATCACAGGCTATACGCCCACGCTGTCCGTACAGGGCAGTATTAGCCTTTCAGGTTCATTGCGCCAGACATTCACTGTGCTTGTAGTGGACCCCGCGACGTATCCAGTCGTGGAGGCCCCAACATTTGTTTCACCGACAAGTGGTACTGTGTCACACCTGCTCAAAAACAATCAGGTGATTGTCACGCAATCCTTTATTGACCAGTACAAAAAGACAATTGGTGCAAGTTTCGACATTCATACCGGTTCAACGCAACAGGGCGGGCGTGTATTGCCTGTGACTGTTGTTGGTACTGTCTCCGACTCCGGCGTTTTAGCGCAGGCTGGTAGTCTGGTACTGGTTTCCGCTACCGCTTATCAGGCTGCTGATCCCAAAATAAGTGCTACCTTTAATACTGTTGATGTCGTAACTGCTGGCTCGGCCCAGACAACCCAAGCGGTGAAAGCTATTCAAGCACAATTCCCGACGGCTAACACCCAGACGGCAGCGGACGCACTAAAATCTCAGCAGGCCTCTATTGATAACGTCAAACGTTTCTTAGAGATTGCAGGTCTTCTGGCATTGCTGATTGGCGGCGTAGGTATCGTCAATACGATGCAGGTCTTGCTTTCGCGGCGCAAGACGGAGATTGCTATGTTAAAAACGACAGGCTATCGCCGCTTTGATTTGTACCTGTTGTTTGGTCTGGAAGCTGGTTTGCTCGGCCTGATTGGTGGCGTTGTTGGGTCAACTCTCGCCACAATTGTGAGTTACCTTGTGCGCAATCTCGTTCAACAAACCTTTGGACTCAACATTCCGTTTGTGCTTGACCCCGCTACTATCGCGGGTGGTATTCTGATCGGCCTGCTCACCGCACTGATCTTTGGTCTTTTGCCAATTGTGCAAGCCGCCAATATTCGTCCCCTGAATGTTATTCGCGAGTTGCCCGAAGGCCGTGGAGCGTCCAGTTTTGTCCTTACGATTGGCTTGCTGCTCTTGCTCTCGGTCTTATTCTGCGCGCTTGCAATCGTCATTCTTAATAATGATGTGTTCCTGGGCATTGTCTCGGTCTATGGGGCCTTCATTTTCTTGGGCTTGCTGAGCCTCTTCTTCGGGCTGGTTGTGCTGATTGTCAGCAAATTGCCCGTGTTGGAACGCTTCAACATTGGCTATATTGCTGTTGTGCTGATTGGTATCGCGCTCTCAGTGCTGCTTTACCTGGTGTTGCCCGCTTTTGGCGGTCTACTGCTAGTTGTCTCGCTGATGGGTTTTGTGATCGTCTTGTTGCCGCGCTCGTGGAAAGCGACAGTCAAAATGGCATTGCGCAATCTAGGACGCCAACGTGCGCGCACAACTACGACCATGCTTGCCCTGTTTGTGGGCATTTTCACGATTGGCCTGATTCTTGCCTTAGGTCAGGATTTGCGCGCTACCATTAATAGCGCGCTGGCAAATGCGCTTAGCTATAATGTGATTGCCATTACATCGAATACCGATACCACTACGCTACAGAGCAAGCTGCAAACGTTGCCAGCGGTGTCGGCCTACCAGCAACATACGCTTGCCTCGACGGTTCCCGTTCTCGTCAATGGTACGCCCTTCTCGCAGGTCTTGCCTGCCAATGATACATCTGCTGCCCCTGGCAAATCTTTAGGACGCGGTGGCACGCTTTACTTTATGAGTGGCATCGAGGGCTATGATGTTGGCGCACATCAGTTTCCCAGCACGCAAAGTTTGAGCATCATCGCAGGCCGCAATTTGCAGGTCAGCGATGCTAAGACTAATAACGTGCTGATTGCGTCCCAATTGGCCCAACTGGGGCCGCTGCACCTGAAAGTCGGTGACACAATTACGCTGGCGGGTGCTGATCGTCAACATGTGCAAACGGTGACTGTTGTTGGTGTGTACAAGTCAAGTGGTCTGCTGGTCAGCCTTGAGCCTATCTTGGGGACGCGCAATGTGGTCAGCGGCTTAACGCCGACAGGTAGCGATCAAACAATTTTCTATATGAAGATTGATCCCAATAAGCTCAGTAATACCGTCGATGCCATTGGTAATGCTGTGCCGAACGCCTTTGTACTCAATCTGGGCAATATTGGTGATATCATCAACCAGATTCTCAATGATATTCTGTTGACCTTGACGACCATCGCTTCACTCTCGCTGCTGGCAGGCATTATCATCATTGCCAATGCAGTCGCGCTGGCGATGCTGGAGCGACGACGCGAATTGGGCATTCTCAAGTCGGTCGGCTATACCAGTGGCTCTATCCTCAGCGAGGTGCTGATCGAGAATGGTTTGGTGGGTGGAACGGGCGCGCTGCTGGCAATGTTGTTAGTGACGTTAGCGACCAGTCTGCTCGGAACCTATCTCTTTAAAGCCAATTTCGGGGTGAGTAGCGCAATTGCGCTGGCTTTGATTGGCGGCTCCGCCCTACTGGCAATGCTAACAGCATCGCTAGTTGCCTGGGGGGCGGTGCGCGTGCGACCCTTGGAGGTGCTACGCTACGAGTAATCCATGCTATCCTGTGATATCATGAAAGAGAATGAGAGTTAGAATCCGTTGCCATGTGTGCAAACACGTGGTGGCGGGTTCCATCATGGAAGAAAGAAGGAAACATGCATGGCAATTGCAACACAATCGTTTGGACGCAGTGGTCATATGAGTACACGCACGCTTTTTGGAGCAGCATCGCTCAGTTCTGTCTCACAAGCGGATGCAGATCGTACACTAGAGGTATTGCTTCAATATGGCGTCAATCATATTGATGTTGCTGCTGGCTATGGTGAGGCTGAGTTGCGTATCGCCCCTTGGCTGAAGCAGTATCGTTCGCAATTCTATTTGGCGACGAAGACAGGGCAACGCACCGCAAAAGCGGCAAAAGAGGAACTTCATCGTTCGTTAGAGCGCATGGGGGTAGACTCTGTAGACCTCTGGCAGTTGCATAATCTTGCCGATCCCATCGACTGGGATATCGCGTTAAGTCCCGGTGGTGCGCTTGACGCTGCCATCGAGGCAAAACAGCAGGGCTTAATTCGCGCTATTGGCGTGACAGGGCATGGTTTGCAGATCGCCGCGACGCATCGACGCAGTCTCGAACGCTTCGATTTCGACTCTGTACTGCTTCCCTATAACTATGTGACCATGCAGATCCCCTACTATGCTGAAAATTTCAATGCTCTGGTCGCAACCTGTCAGCAGCGCAATGTGGCAGTGCAGACGATCAAATCGATTGCCTATCGGCCCTGGATGGGGCGCGAACACACGCATGCCACATGGTATGCGCCACTAGACGAGCAACAGGATATTGATCGCGCGGTTCATTGGGTACTTGGTCGCCCCGGTATCTTCCTCAACACAGTCGGCGATATTGACCTGTTGCCGAAAGTATTGGATGCCGCTAGCCGCTTCCAACAGGGAACAAGCGAGCAGGAAATGACGGCAATGGTCGACAAGCTCCAGATGGAGACGTTATTTGTCTAATGAACGGCTTTTGACAAGAGATGCGGTAAAAACGTAATGATGGAGATGAACAGAATAATGCGTACTGGGCGTGATAATGCTCTTTAAAATTTTAAAGCGGATAACGAACTCATTCACCCTATCTGGATTAAAATTTTAAAGAGCATTATCGCGCCCCCCCAAGTTTTTAAGCATGTTTCGTGTAGGACATCACCTTTTTACGAGTTTTTGCGCTGAGCAAGAAAAGTGAGCAGGCAGAAGAAGGCGATTGAAGCTACATTAAGAATCTGGTTTCGTCGAGCCGCTATGAGCATAAGATGGCTGCTTTCTGATTGTAGAAGCTCAAGAGAACATGGTACAATGCGAGGAAAATTGTAATCCCCAAGGAGGAGCTTTGCAATGGAGACAGCGGAGTCCTTTCACAATCCCCTCGTCATCCTCAACCCTACTGCTAATCGTGGTCATATGGCCCACTATCGCAGTCTTCTTCAAGAGCGTTTAGCACGAGAGACGGGCGAGTATGTCGAGACAACACGCCAGGGTGAAGCCAGAGAGCGTGCCATGCAAGCCGCTCTGGAAGGCCGTCCAGTCATTATTGTTGGTGGCGACGGCTCAATGCATGAAGCTGCTAATGGTATTCTGGCGAGCGGACGGCGCGTGCCGCTGGGCATTGTTGCGGCTGGCTCCGGCAACGATTTTGCCTGGAATACGCTCAAACTTCCGCACGACCCAGCCGCCGCTATCGAACGCGCCTTTGCTGGTCAGATCGTTGCCGCTGATGCTGGTAAGATGAATGATTGCTATTTCGTCAACTCGTTCAGTATTGGCCTGGATGCCGATATCGCCGTTGCCGCAGGTGCGCTCAAAAAGTATCCACTGATGAGTGGTGAACGCCTATACTACAGCGCGACGCTCCGGCAACTGCTCTTTGGCTACCACCGTTGTCCCTGGCTCTCGTTTCAACTAGATGGAGCTAACCCACAGGCTGAAACGCAAAAACGCTATGTCCTGATGGCGATTACCAATGGGCCAACCTATGGGGCGGGCTTTCGCATCAATCCGAAAGCGGCATATAGTGATGGCCTTTTCGATGTTTGTACCATCAACTATACGCCACTAATGCGTGCTTTGCGGCTTTTGCCCATTGTGCAACGTGGTGAGCATGAAGCCTTGCCAGAGGTTACATTCTACCGCACCAGGCATGTGATTGTTGAGAGTCGCTTCTCCGTCAATATTCAGATGGATGGCGAGACGCAGAGTGCGGCCCGTTTTGAGGCCACGATTCTGCCCAGTGCGCTGCTGGTGCGCATCTAAAGTGGTGTGCTGCTTTCCTTTGTCTTGTTACTCGTTTTGTTGGTAACAGCATGGAATGCAGATGGGCACCACTGGGCCAATGTACATTGCTCGCACAGTGGCTTGCGCGCATCGCAGACGGCACGTCCGTGAAAGATGAGCAGGTGAGAGAGGTCAAGCCAGTCTTGTTGTGGAATGATGCGCATCAGGTCCTGTTCCACTTTTACGGGATCATCGTTGCTTGTCCAACCGAGACGGCGCGAGAGGCGTCCGACATGCGTGTCAACAACAAAGCCTTCAACAATGTGAAAAGCGTTGCCGAGGACCACGTTTGCCGTTTTGCGTGCCACACCCGCCAGACTGAGCAAGTCTGTCATCGTTTGTGGGACTTCGCCGTGAAAATCGCTCAAGATACGCTGGCAGGCCGAGCGGATATTGCGTGCCTTGTTGCGATAAAAACCTGTCGAGCGAATATCCTGTTCCAGCTCTTCCTGGCTGGCCGAGGCGAAATCTTCGGCACTGCGATATTTCTGAAAAAGCTGTTTGGTCACCACATTGACGCGCTCGTCGGTACATTGGGCTGAAAGTTGTGTAGCAACCAACAGTTCAAGCGGATTAGCAAAGTCGAGCGAGCAGGTGGCGTCTGGATAAAGACGGCGCAATTCAGCAATAATAGCATGAACCTGCTCTGGCGAACCGGGTGTTGGGCCTGTGTAGGATGTTGTCAGGTTTGTCTGGTTCATGACTTCTTCCTCGTTACAGATGTAAGATGTTATACTGTTCGCTATGGCCTTCACTACCTTGCCATGCTATTATTTTGTTGATGAGTTCTTCCTTTTTCGTTTTTTTCGTGAAAATAATATTGAGATCCTCGGCAATTTTTCTTATCTCATCCACTTTCATGCGTTTCAGTTCTGCTGCGCTAACGAGTTGCGCAGGCGTGCTGACTGCCATTGTTTGGGGCGTTGGCGTGGCAGGCACAATTTCGTGTAAGGGTTGCAGTGCTTGCCATTCCACATCTGGTAGGCGACGCAACAGCATGACGACATTGGCGAGCAGATCAGCAAGTTCGTGCGTTTTCATTTTTTCTAGCTGTTCAATGGTGATACGAGTATTCATAAGTATAAACTCCTGAAAGAGATAGGATATTAGAGTGTGTGTGTTCCCTGTTTTTTCAACGTATTGACATGGCGAATGCGACTGATGAATTCACCAGCCAATGCTTTGAATTGTTCTTGTAGATCAACCTCGTGATTTTTTGGCTGTGGCTTGACGCTAATCGGCATGCGATAGTCAGGAGCGGATGCCACGAGGACACTATCACTAATTGTATGGTTAAAGACATGGCCCGGATAATCGGCGCGTACCTGTTTGCAGTAGGCGGTGTGTAGCGTGACATTGGCTTTGATACGTGTCAGGATGATGCCACCAAGAACGGGGCCAATCCATGTTGATTGGTTTGCGGTACGGGCCGGTAGGAATAGTTTGTTGACCGAGCGTTGCAAGAGTGCGATGCCATAGGTAGAGAGAAAGTCGGGAATGGTGGGAACGACATAGGCATCGCTTGCACAGAGGCTATTTTTGGTGACTGGATTAAAGTTTGGCGGACAGTCGCAGATAATGTAGTCATATTCGTCGCGTATCTCATCCAAATAGCGTTGTAGAATAGTGTGTCCAACGAAATCAGAGAGGCGCAGGTCCACATCGACCAGATCGGGATGTGAGGGTAGGAGGTCGAAGCCAAAAACAGCGGCTGGCCCATCGATGACATCTTTGACGATCATATTGCGGATAGGGAGGGTCGATTCGCTCTGATCGAAGAGGTGATAGGTTGTGCCACGTGTCTCCTGCCAGGTTTTCCAATGATGTTGTTCCATGACATAGAAGGTTGCGCTTGCTTGTGGGTCGAGATCAACCAGCAATGTGCGCCGTCCGTAGTATTTTGCTAGTGCGGCTGCTATTTCTATTGAGCAAGTTGTTTTGCCGACGCCCCCTTTGAAATTGATGATGGTAACAATCTGAGCCATATAAATACAAACTCTCTCTTATTTATAATCCCTTACTATAGCGTTCATGCTGTGTGCGTAGAATGGTACGAAGGGCATCGGCTTGTCCGCGATTCCAGGCGGCTGAGCGAGCCTCACCAAGCATCGGCAGCGAACTCTTCTCACGGATTTGTGCTGCCCGTTCGCGTTGGAGAATTTCGTGGACGAGCTGGCGATCACTGAGATGCCAACCGCGTTGCCGTGCATGTTCTGCGAAGCGCATAATGCGTGCGAACCCTGCCTGGTACTCACGTTCCTCTGAAGGATTTAAGGGGTTGCGCATCGGTATATCTTGCATGGGTGTATCCTGTGTATCCGTGAAACGGATTATTTTTGAAAAGACGCGAAATGAACTGCTCAAGTATCTCAGAAAAATGCTATACCTGTCAAGCTATATGTTAATGTGTGGACATCTATCAATATGTGCATCATAGCTGAGAGCCATGTTGTGGTTCATCAAATTGATCTGGTGTTAAGCACGTGGCTGGCGCAGTGCTTCGTATATGGCGCGTGTGCCGAACTCTATTGCTGAGATCGGGATACACTCATGTTTCGGCTTCAGTGGCATGAGCAAGAATTGTGTGTTCGACATCATTGATATGATCGAGCATACATGCGCGGGCAACAGTAGCATCGCGTGCGGCAATCGCGTTCACAAGTGCATCATGCTGCTGGAGCGAGCGTATGACGCGGCCTGGGAGGGTAAGGCTCTGGCCGCGTGCCTGGGCCAGCTCATCGAGCAAAACAGACATCAGTAGCATTAATGTATGATTGGTCGTGCTGGCGGCAATCAGGGCGTGTAAGCGTCCATCTAGTTCGTTTACCAGCGTTGTATCAATGATATCCGTCGTGCGTATTTCGCGATCTTTGGCAAGAATTGCGCGCATCTCAGCGATCTGCGCAGGTGTGGCACGTTGTGCTGCCCACTCTGCCGCGGCCCCTTCAAGCACGCGGCGAATATCGAACAATTCGCGAATATGTGTGCTATGATCTGTCTGCGCTGGTATATCACCTGTTGCGCTCTGTGCGCTTAATGCTTGTGAGAGGCGTTGTACTGTCGCTTGTACGCTATCTCCCACAATAAAGACACCACGTCCATGCCGTGCCTCGACGATGCCGAGAGCCGCCAGCGTATGCAACGCCTCACGGAGTGCTGTGCGACTCACGCCCAACTGAGCCGCCAGTTCGCGTTCTGGTGGGAGCTGTTGCCCTGGTTTTAGCTGACTCTGCTCGACCATATCGCGGATCGAGTCCACGATGCGTCCGGCTAAACTGCGGTTAGTGGGGCGCATCGGCTGAAAGAGACTCATGTTTGCACCTCAAACGTTGCCAGGGCAGGAACACCCATTTCTATGCTCAAACTATCCAATTCAGCCCGTGTAGCATTGTCGAGCGGAATACCTGCTGATAAACGTGAAGCGCGTACCTCCATACGCCGTTCGCCTGGAATACGTATTTGTTGCCCTTCTGCGCTGGGAACTGCGTGAATGGCGTCGAGCATATTGCCGAGACGGTTGGTATAGTCGTCAGCCGACATTAGTGACGAGATATTGATCGCGAGACACCAGATACCGGAGTCGGTTGGTGTCTGCCAGTCGTTGTATGGCGAGTGAACGTGTGGTCCCCAGCCGCTGCCGGAGAGGGTTGCCGAGAGCATCTCGATCATGAGTGCGAGAGCATAGCCTTTTGCTCCTGCCATCGGTAGCACCGAGCCAGCAAGAGCGGCCTGCGCATCGGTAGTAGGCTTCCCATCGACATCAACGGCCCAACCGGGCGGGATTGACTGGCCTTGCCGAGCCGCCATGATGATATTGCCGCGTGCTACGACACTTGTTGCCATATCTACGACAACAGGGGCTGCCTCCGCTGTTGGACCGGGCG
>DAICZM010000122.1 GCA_027311145.1 Ktedonobacterales bacterium | reverse complement strand
CTCCAATTACACCAACATCTGCTCCGAGGCATGCCCGCTCGATTTTCACCGCTTTTAATGGTACGCGCATCGTGCGTTCCTGTATCACGCGCATCACCGGATTCATCAGCAAATCACCCATCTGCATCACGCCACCACCAAGAATAATCATCTCAGGGTTAAAAATATGGATGAAATTGACCAGACCCACACCCAACGCTTCGGCTGCATTGGCGATGATCTCTTGGGCCAGGGTAACGCCTGCCTCTGCCGCTTGCCCGACCATGCGTGCATTGATGTTGACGAATGTTTGATGGTCAAACGGTGTGTTCGCGGCAATATTTGCATATGGCCCGTTGTGCGCAAGCACAAATGCCAACAAGGCGTCGCCGCGTCCCTGGGCAATTGCCTCGGTCGCGTTCATTGCAATGGCCGTGCCAGAGGCTAGACGTTCCAGACAACCAACATTGCCACAATTGCAACGTGGCCCGTGCAGATCAACGGTCATGTGACCCAATTCCGCCGCTGTCCCGCTGGTGCCATCCATGATTTGTCCGCGAATAATGACGCCACCGCCAATCCCCGTACTGACGGTAATATAGACCATGTCTTGCGTCCCGCGCCCCGCTCCAAAGAGGTGTTCTGCCAGAGCAGCCGCATTCGCATCGTTCTCCACAAAGATTGGCAAGTGAAACTGCTGATAGAAGATATCGCGCAAGGGCACGTGGTCCCAACCCGGCAGATTGGGCGGCGAGAACACGATCCCTGTACGGCTGTCAAGTGGACCAGGCGCACCAATGCCAATGCCCGCAATCTGCTCAAGGCCAACATGGGCATCGGCAAGAGCCTGTTGTACGGCGGAGAAAATGCGTGGCATGACGCGCTCCGGGGTCGGATTTTCTCCTGTTAACAGGTTAATACGCGAAAGAAGGCTCGCTCCTTGTAGCACGGCGGCCCGAATTTGTGTTCCTCCCAGATCAATGCCCACTACCAGCGGCAAGTTTGTAGGTGACGTTTCCTCTACCCCGACAGTCTCTTTACTCATCATTAATAGCAACTCCTAATGTGGTGTTTGTTCCATAATATCCCATTGCATGTGTAAGAGACAAGGGGCAAAAAGCGTAGCTGTGATACTCTGCTTGTCAACGAAAAAACCGCTGTGTATACTGAAGGCTGTGAATTATTCAGCTCGACCATAGTGAATGGATTAATTGTATGACAACACACGATATACACTCGATTCAGGCCGTAGCAAATATGCCCGACCTGGACGAAATGCTGCAATCGCTTCTCTTGAACGAAGAGGGCGAACATGAATTTGTGGCAAGCGATGAGGTGCAGGAGCTGCGTCATCTTTTCTTCCCAGTTACACGTCACAGTACCTATTTGAATCACGCGGCGACGGGACCACTGCCACGCCCGGTTGCACAGGCAATGCACGAGTATATTGCCGATATGCACGACTTTGGTATGGTTCACGAGGAACGCTGGCGCGTGCATCAACAGGGCGCGTATCGTCGCCTCGCCTCGATGTTTGGCACACATGTCCATCAGATCGCGCTGACGAATAGTACCAGCGACGGCCTGATGCATATCGCCCTCGGCCTCGACTGGCAAGCGGGCGATGAGATTGTGAGTGCGGAAGGCGAATTTCCCAGCAACGTCTATCCCTGGCTCAATCTACAAGAGTACGGCGTCAAGGTAAAACTCGTGCCAGCACGTGACCATCGCATCGTCACCGAAGATGTAATCGCACATATCACAGAGCGCACACGCTTGGTGAGCCTGAGCCTGGTCGAGTTTTCCACCGGCTATCGCAATGATATCGCCACGCTTGCGCGCTACTGCCACGCGCACGGCGTGCTGTGCGGCATTGATGCGATGCAGGCAGCGGGCGCGCTGGACATCGACGTGCGAATGTTGGGTGTCGACTATCTGGCGGCGGGCGGTCACAAGTGGATGCTGGGAGCCTCGACCAGCGCGTTCCTCTATCTCTCAGATGCCCTGCTAGAACGGCTCAAGTTGCGGCGGCGCGGCTGGTTTAGCATGGCTATCCCCTTCGAGTTTTTCAATTATACGCAACCACTGAAACACGGCGCAACCCGTCTGGAGTTCAGCTCGCCCAACTTGTTGAACTCAGTTGGCCTGGATGCCACGCTGGGCGTCTTTGAAAGCCTGGACGGAGGGATGCCAGCAGTCGAGGCGCGCATTCTAGGTCTCACGGGCTACGCCATCACAGGTCTTGAACGCCTGGGCTATCCCGTCATCACGCCACAGGGCGCGGGCGAACGCTCTGGCATTGTATGCTTCCAGCCCCATCCTGATCGACAAGACATGACAGTGCAGGAGATCTCCGCTCAACTGACCGCACGCAACATTCACATCGCGGCGCGTGGGAATATCGTGCGCGTCTCACCACACTTCTACAACACGTCCGCTGACATCGATACGCTGCTCAACGCGCTGGAAGACCTGAAGCAGCCGTCTGTCGAGAACGGTAAGCACTAGTGGGCATGCCATTTCGCGAGGACACTGTCCCTTTGGACAGTTTTTATGCTTGCGCTTGACAACAGCCCTGTCTATCGCATACAACTAAAAGCGTGTGTAAACGTAAACCATCCCACAACACCGCGACACAAACGATACTTCGTCGAGAAGATGAAGGCTCATACAAAGAGGTAAGCGACCTCGTAGACTATTTCGTAAGGAGATAACTATCATGGCATACGAAGTTCCATCTTTACCATACGACTACAGCGCGCTAGAGCCGTATATTGACACGCAGACGATGCAATTGCATCATGATAAGCATCATGCTGCCTATGTAACCAACCTGAACAATGCGCTTCAGGGTGGCGAACTGGCCTCTCTATCCGTTGATGACCTGATGCGCCGCATTAGCGAAGTGCCGGATAGCATCCGCATGGCTGTGCGCAACAATGGTGGCGGCCACTCAAACCACAGTATGTTCTGGCAGATCATGGGACCCAATGCTGGCGGCGCGCCAACTGGCGCACTGGCAGCCGCGATTGACTCCACCTTCGGTTCGTTCGATGCCTTCAAAGCCGCATTCAACGACGCTGGTGTCAAGCGTTTCGGTTCCGGTTGGACCTGGCTGGTGATGGACTCAGTTGGCAAGCTCCAGGTCATCTCGACCGCCAACCAGGATAGCCCGCTGATGGATGGCTTCTATCCGATCATGGGCAACGACGTGTGGGAACATGCCTACTACCTCAAATACCAGAACCGCCGCCCAGAATACCTGGGAGCATGGTGGAACGTGGTCAATTGGGCCGAGGTTGCCAAACGCTACGCTCAGGCCAGCGGCAAATAAGCCAAACCCGCAATCAGTATATACCCAAGACAACAAATCGTTTACCCATCGCGGGTAAACGCTTTGTTGTCTTGGGTATATACTGATTACCACGCCTACGCACTCCCGAAGATAAGACCTGCTGCGAAGACCAGAATGCCACCACCAACAACTTGACCAATAGAGACGGCCCAACTGGTGCCAAAGTAGCGATGACGAATGGCCGCGATCACGATCAGTTCAACAGCCACGACGATGTAAGCTGCAATCAGGGCCGTATGCAAGTTCTGGATGAGAAAGGGCAGCGTATGGCCCGCTCCGCCGAGGAAGGTCATCAAACCTGTAATTGTGCCACGCAAAACAGGATTGCCACGCCCTGTCAGCACGCCATCATCTGAAAGGGCCTCAGAAAAGGCCATGCTAATACCCGCGCCCGTTGCCGCCGCCATACCAACGAGGAATGCCGTAAACGGGCGATGCGTAGCAAAGGCGGTTGCGAAAATCGGAGCTAGCGTGGAAACCGAGCCATCCATCAGGCCCGCCAACCCTGGCTGCACGACCTGAAGGAGAAAACGGTTCGAGTGTTCCTCTGCCGTCACGCTCGGATTAACGGATTGCTGATTTAAGCGACGTGCAATTCCTGGCAAGCCAATGCTCATAAAAAAACTCGCCAGCAAAAAACTTCTTCCCTGTGTCGTCGTCTTTTTTTCCATTATGCCGATAGCCTCTCTCAATGTTTTTTGGTGTTACCTCTATCATGATATTAGGTTCACCTAATAATGATAATCATTCTCATTTCGTTACTCAAAGTATATGCTATCAGGAAAAAGATGTCAAGTCAAAATGTGCTAAAAATATGTTACCTTCTTTTTTCGTAGGCAACGTCATCTTATAAACGGAAGTATTATCACAATGATCTCTCAAGGAGCGTAAACACACATGGCAGTTGAGAATAATGAGCAGCAGGATGCTCTTTCACCATTCACTTCGCTCTATCCCTACGAGTTTGCAATGCTCAAAACATTCCGCAAGAGCGGAGCCGCTGTGCCCACGCTGATCTGGTTCGCCCACGACGAGCAGGGCAAGCTCTACTTTATGACCGTCAGCAGCACGGGCAAGGTCAAACGCATCCGTAACAATGGGCGTGTGACCCTGACGCCCTGCACGCGCTCTGGCAAGATTATTGGCGATGGTAAAGAGATCGAGGGGCAGGCCCGCGAACTCCCATCTAGCGATTTCGCCCGTGCAAGTGCCCTGCTGGCCCGCAAATATGGCTTTATGTACAAAGCCTTCATGTTCGTAGGCAGCTTGCGCAAGGTTGCGCGTGTATATCTTGAAATCTCGGAAATTGCGCCTAAATAGTGGCTGTCATCCCCTCTGTTGGCATTGGTGTGCTATATGCGTCCGGCTGCCTAATATCTAAAAATGCGCGCAGCTGCTCATCAGCCGTGCTAGATCATTTTTTGATATTTTTGAAAGACCAGTGCCGCAATGGTATAGCCGATTATTGCCAGCCGGGTCACTATCCAGTGTATCATTTCTGGAAAGTGCAGAGACGTAGTGCTCTGTCAAACGTCATGGCGACTATTTTGGCAGTTCATTCATCTTCAATTGATACACAGGCATGACACCCACAAGGGGTGTCACTACATCTCATGCGTCTTGTGGGGTGGCAACATGTAGTGACACCCCTTGTGGGTGTCATGCGTCTTGTGGGTGTCATGGATAGGGATGCAATCACGTTTGACAGCGTGCTACGGTAAAACGGGCGTTGTGTCATTATAAGGGCGAGGCTTGTCCTCGCCCTGTCATACCAACATGGTTGCATTTTAAATGCTTAGCGTGCTTTTGCTAAAAGTGAGGGTACGTTGTAGAAGGCACTGAAGCCCGCGTAGCGCGCTGTCTCGGCTCCCAGTTCGTCTTCGATGACCATTAAGCGGTTATACTTGGAGACACGCTCGCTGCGGGCGGGCGCGCCTGTCTTGATCTGGCCCGCGTTGGTGGCAACCACCAGATCGGCAATCGTGGTATCCTCGGTCTCACCCGAACGGTGCGAGACGACAGCGCTAAAGGCGGCGCGTTTCGCCATCTCGATGGCATCCAGCGTCTCGCTGAGCGTGCCAATCTGGTTGAGCTTCACCAGGATGGAGTTGGCGGAATGCTCTTCGATGCCGCGTTTGAGCCGTTTGGTGTTGGTGACAAAGAGATCATCGCCGACGAGTTGGATGCGACTACCCAGGCGTTGGCGCAGGTGGGACCAGCCCTCCCAGTCATCCTCAGCAAGACCATCCTCAATACTGATAATCGGATATTCGCCGATCCACTGCTCATAGAGGTTCACCATCTCTTGTGAGGTCAGCGTGCGGCCTTCGCGTGCCAGCACATATTTACCGTTCTCGTAGAACTCGGTCGCAGCCGGGTCCATGCCCATGAAGATATCGACGCCGGGCTTGTAGCCAGCCGTTTCGATGGCGGCCAGCACAACCTCTAACGCCTCGCGATTCGAGCCGAGTGAGGGAGCAAAGCCACCTTCGTCGCCAACATTGGTGTTCAATTTCTTCTGGTGCAAGACCTTCTTGAGGGCTTGATAGACTTCGGCGCCCATGCGCAGTGCTTCGCGGAAGGTTGTGGCTCCGACGGGCAGGATCATGTATTCCTGCATATCGGTCGAGTTGTCAGCATGTTTGCCGCCGTTCAAAATATTCATCATTGGTACAGGCAACACGCGAGCCGAGACGCCACCCAGATAGCGATAAAGTGGCTGATTGTAGGCATTGGCTGCTGCTTTGGCAGCGGCAAGCGAGACACCAAGAATGGCATTCGCCCCCAATTTGCCTTTGTTGGCTGTACCATCGAGTGCAATCATCACATCGTCAAGCATAGCCTGATCGGCGGCGTCGAGTCCAACCAACGCATCGCTGATGAAATCATTGACATTGGCAATCGCGTTGAGAACGCCTTTGCCGCCATAACGCTGCTTATCGCCGTCGCGTAGTTCAACTGCTTCGTGTGCCCCTGTCGAAGCCCCCGAGGGCACTGCGGCGACACCGCGCGCACCACCCATGAGAAGTACTTCCACCTGTATGGTGGGGTTGCCACGCGAGTCAAGAATTTCGCGCGCCATGACCTCTTCAATTGTTGTGATATCATTAGTGTTGTTCATTATATTGCTTCATTTCCTTCCTGGAACATCCTAAAATAGAGCGACAATTGTGCGTAATGATCTTCTCTGTTGCTCTCATCGTACAGAGTATATCACATCTCTCTATGGCCGCTATCCGCCCGCCTCTCGTGATATACTGTAGCGCAAATAGATGCAGGAGTGAGGTTGAACATCATGCCGTTCGTCAAGAAAAGCCGCGACCTGCGCCGTGAACCACTCGCGTCAGGTAGCATTTTTGTGGGGCGTGTTGGTGAGCTACAATTTTTTACTGAGCAGATATTGAAGCTAGAGGACCCCGCATACAATATTATCTCTATCTATGGTAATGGCGGTGTTGGCAAATCAACCTTTTTGTCGCGTCTGCTCGATGAGATACATGCACCTGCATACCGCTCCTATTGTATGGCGGCTTTTGTCGATGAGCGACAGGCGACGCCTGCGAGCCTGATGGAAAAACTGGCCGATCAACTCCATCTCGTGAACTTTAAAAAGGCCGTGGTGCGCTATAGGCAGGCTGTGCGCAGACAACAAAGCGAAGAAGAGACGATGGATGATGCTGTGTTGCGCCACGCTCCAGACCTCGCGGGTGCTGCCGTTGAGGGTATTCCCTTTGTTGGTCCCATTCTGGGCCAGAGCGTGAAAATTGCCGCTGCCCATATGGCGCATAACTACCGTGTGGGGCAGACTCGCGACGATGCCGAACATCTGGAGCATCCTATCGCGGACCTGACGAAAACTTTTGTCAAAGAGCTGAATCAGCTTGCTGAGACGCTCACCCTCTTTGAGGGTAGTGGCACGCGCCGCAGACGCCGGGTCTTGCTCTTCTTCGATACCTTTGAGCAGCTCGCCGAAGAAGTAGCTCCCTGGCTGCTTGATTATCTCTTGCCCGCTGAGATCAGTAGTGATGTCGTACTCGTCATCGCGGGGCGCGTATCGCTTGATCGTTCATTGCCCAACGATCCTAAACGTTGGATGCCATATTATGATCGCCATGAAATTTATACAATTTCGCTCAATAGCTTTACAGAAAAAGAGACACGCACCTATCTGGCACAGCGTGCCATCAGAGAGCCAACGCAGGTTGAAACTATCTGGCGTCTCTCACGTGGTCTCCCACTCTATTTGAGTATGCTCACATCCCATCCAAACGATACTGTTGACCCCACAAGCGATGTCGTTGCCAACTTTCTGCGCTGGATTCCTACCCAGGAGACGCTGAAACGTCGCCTCGTACTAGATGCAGCCCTCTTCTCGCGTCCATTCAACCAGGACGATCTGGCGGCCTTTAGCTATCTCAATGAGCAGGAGCGATCTACTTTGTACCATTGGTTGCTTACGCAACCGTTTGTGCGTCAGAACGCGCAAGATGGACGCTACCTCTATCACGAAGTGGCGAAAGAGCAGTTCAGTCGTTATCTCTATCAAAGTTCGCCGGAGACCTATCTGTTTGCCCGGCAGGCTCTGGCGCGCTATTATTGCGCCCACATTGACGCACTGGAATCGGTGCGTGGAACCATAGATGAATATGCTGGCGAATGGAGCGCGCTTTCCCTTGCTGCGGCCCACCAACTCTTCCTGTTGCCCGATCAGGCCAGTCATGCAGATGCTGCCGAACGTGTTTTGACTGTTTATACGGTGACGAAAGAGGATGAAGAGGTCACACGCCTTTTACGCGACATGACGGAGGACCAGCTTTACAATCATGCCAGCGCGGATACGCGCCAGTGGGCAACGCTGCTACTGGCATATATTGAAGCCGAGCCAATGAGCCTTGATCTGCTGGCAGCGGGCAATGCCCTCATGCAGAAAATCGCAACAGCGGCACAATTTTCGCGTGAGCAGCAGGCACGTATCCACAACACGTGTGGCATTATCTATCGCTCGCTGAGTAGCTATCAATCGGCATTAGAAGAATTCTCGCAGGCGATCAGTGACGATGCCACCTATGCAGTCGCCTATGGCAACCGAGGTATTACCTATCGTGCCATGAAGCAGTATAAAGATGCTCTAGGTGATTTTAATATGGCCTTGCAACGCGATGAGAAGCTCGATTGGGTCTATGCCGGACGCGGCGAGGTCTATCGCCACTTGAAAGAGTATGAGCAGGCCATCAATGACTTCGATCATGCCCTGACGCTAGACCCGGCCTATGCCGCTGCTTATGCCGGACGTGGGCGCGTGCGTCGCTTGCTCCACCAGTACGAACGCGCGATAGATGATTTTAACCGCGCACTGACTCTGGACCCAGAACTAGATTGGGCCTATGCACAACGAGCGGAAGCCTATCGCGGCCTGAGACAGTACGCTCAGGCCCTGGCGGACTACACCACGGCTATTGCCCTGGATAGCAATGGCAATTACTTCTGGGCTTACGGTTCGCGTGGCCTGATCTACTTCCTGCTCAACCGTTATGAAGAGGCGATCAATGACTACAATACTGCTATCCAGCTCAATGATGAGTATACGTGGTGTTATGCCGCGCGTGGGCGGACCTACTATCATCTGCGGCAGTATGAGCAGGCGGTAGCGGACTACAATCGTGCCATCGCCCTTGACCCGCAGAACGACTGGATTTATAGCCATCGCGGCCTGACCTATCTCGCGCAACAGCAGTATGAGCGTGCTATCGAAGATTTTACGCGCGCGATCAGGCTCAACCCGACTTATGGGCGCACCTATGGACGGCGTGGGAGCGCGTATCTGGGACTACATAACTACGTGCGGGCCGCGCAAGATTTTGCCCATAACTGTCAGCTTTTCCCGCCTGATGTGCTGGCGTGCTGGATGGGCGAGTGGGTGCAACTCTGTCAACAGGCAAATACTGCCAACGAGGAACTGGCGCAACGTTTGGAAGAGATCGCGGGGCGTGACAATCAGCACTATCTGAGCTATCTTTGCCATGCTGTTGTGTGTTGGCTACGTGGTGATCTGACGCAGGCCCAATTGTTGGCAGAAGAGGTGTTGCACACACGCCCGACGATGTGGGATGGCTATTTCTGGCAAGGTGTGTTTGCCTGCTGGGAGGGTCAGCACGGCGGTGTGGTAGCGATTGAACGCGCGCTAGCGATGGGCATGTTTCCCGCTCTGCTGGCCCCTCTCCACTTGCTTGAACAGCAGCAACCTGTCCTCTATGAAAAAGAGATTGCCCCGTTGCTTGTGCGTTATGGGATTTCTAATATTGATTGAAGGTTGGCTTCAAGATTATAAAGTGTCTGTAAACAGTGAGCCTTGTTCGAGAAGATTTACATCTTCTTTTACTTTTTTAACTTTCGTAAATGTATCATTATATTGAAATAAATCTGGACGACTTCTGGCAACCTCTACCCATTCGGCTACAATCGTTGGTAGACGTTTTACAACCTCGTAACCAAAGAGTATTTCATCTACATAACGCATATGCAACATGTCGATCATGCGGCAGAGATAAGGTCTTCCTGCTGGTGACCACCACGTATTGTGTGCATCTACCATGAGATAGTGCAATACATCAACCTTTTCATGCTCACGCACTTCTTCTATTTCCATGCCATCAAGCAAGGTTTCGTAAATCCCATCCGCTATACGACTACCAAAAGTAGTAGTGTAATAATATTCTTTAATCTCCCATATGGCTATTGGATTAACTGTACTTGTGAATGCCCCATCTAGTCTTCTCGCAAATGTACGTAGAGGTATTTTGGATCGAACAAATGTAGTTAGTTTTTGAGGATCGTGGTTCCAGGGTAGTCCTTGCGCATTCGCATCAATCAGCAGATTTATAATGCCTGTAAAATAGGCATCATTCTTTTTGTCGCCGGATTGTTTATTCTTAGGGGCAATAAAAGCTGCGTTATGTGTAGCTTTAAGTTCTTCAAAAATTCCTCGTGCTTGTATTGCTGTCATTAGATGAGAACTTACAAAACTGTTTAAGGTTGTTGCTCGATATTCAAAATAATCAAGTAGTGTTTTACCAAAATGTGTGAGCAAACCGTTTTGTTGGATGTGTGTCGAGTCAAGTCCAATTTTCTCGAATGCTTGCTTGATCTCGTCATATGTGGGAACTTTTACTTGGGCTGACTCATTATCAGCCGAGATGTTCGGTTTCACGGCTTTCCTGTTAGTATAGCCTACCAGCCCGCTAATAGTTCTAACATGCGCCCAAAATATTTTATCCTGTCCCAAAAAATCCTTATTGGCCCTCATCTAACATTTCCTCAAATCTTCTTGTAAACTCTTGTAAGGAGATACCAACTATTTCACAAAGTTGATAAAGTTCTAGGAGGTCTAGGCGCAGTTCTCCTTGTTCAAATTTGCTAACAAAAGACTGTGAGCGATTGAGTCGATTAGCTAGTTCTTTTTGACTCAACCCTGCTTCTATACGCACTTGCCGAAGTAATGCCAGCAGTTTTTTTTGACGTGAGGTAAATATGCCTTTACTCATGAGGACACTATACTGAAAGCTCGTCAGTATTCCAAAAAGGAATATTTGGCTAAAAACCTAGCTTCTGCTATCATTTTCGTTTACTATGTAACATAGTATATCCTATCTATCAGATTAGGTCAGTGTATTTACTTGTTTTCATAGTTTCGTATGGGGATAT
>DAICZM010000121.1 GCA_027311145.1 Ktedonobacterales bacterium | reverse complement strand
GGACATAGGGCGTATGTGCGATTGCCCGTCCGTTCCCATTCCCGTGGTGATGGGTCCAAAAACCTACTCTTGTGGTCGCCCTGCACCTTTGTTAAATTTTTTACAGCATGGTCGCATCTAGCATAACTGCGCAAAGATTGTCTTGTCGTGCGCGTGAGGGATGGTGGGAAGAAGTTGCGATGTACAAAAAAGAACATTTGTGCTATACTGCTTGAAGGTAAATAAGTACGATAGTGGGAGAATATGCCGATGGACTCTTTCGTGAAGACCGCCCTCTGGCAGCAATTAGGCGCGGCAATAGACATGCTCGAAAATGCCCTGCTTGCCTGTCCCGCCACGCTCTGGCATGAATACCTCTGGAGCTACTATTCCGACCACGCGCTACCACCTGAATCCGCGTCGTTCTGGTATCTCAGCTATCACACTCTCTTCTGGCTCGACTTGTATTTCACTGGCTCATTTGAGGGCTTTGCTCCGCCCGCACCCTTCACGCTGGCTGAGCTTGACCCGGCTGGCGTTCTGCCCGAACGTCCCTATAGCCAGGAAGAGTTGCATCACTATCTGCGCTATGTGCGCCAGAAGTGTCGCGCAACGATTGAGGCTATGTCGGACGAACGCGCGCAGCAGCCAATCAAATTTCCCTGGGCTAGTGAACGGAGGGTGAGCTTTCTGGAGCAGCTTTTGTATACCATGCGTCATGTGCAGGAACACGCGGCCCAGTTGAACATGTTTCTTGGACAGCATGCTATTGAGGGAGCCTCTGGTTGGGTTGGTGGAGCGAAAGCTGATAAAGAGTGAGCGAGGAAAATGATATGACAGAATTTCATGTTGATGGACGAACGATCACTGGCTATCTGGCTGTTCCTGAGCATGGCAACGGGCCTGGGGTGCTGGTGTTGCATGCGTGGTGGGGGCTGACGGAGCCGTTTCGCCACATCTGCGATCGGCTTGCGAAGGCTGGCTTTGTCGCATTCGCTCTGGACCTCTATCAGGGCAAAACTACTGCGTCGATCGAGGAGGCGAAGGTGCTGGCCGGGGCACTGGGACGAGATCAGGAGCGCGTGAGCGGAGATATCGTGGGGGCCGTGCAGTTCCTGCGCCAACATGCTGCAACCAAACGGGCGAACGGTAGCGACAAACTTGCCATCGTCGGCTTCTCTCTGGGCGGCGCCTACGCACTGGACACGTCTACGACTTTAGCAGAAGAGATTGCCGCAACCGTGATCTTTTATGCCTCCTATACTGGACCGAACTATAGTAGCGCGCAGGCTGCCTACCTCTTCCACTTGGCGGAGAATGATCCCTGGGAGCCAGCGGAGTCGGTCGCGGAGATGGAGCAAGCCCTCCAGGCAGCAGGCAAACAGGCCACATTGTACACGTATCCAGGAACCAGGCATTGGTTCTTTGAAGAGAATCGCCCCGAATATGACACTGAGGCGGCGAGCCTTGCCTGGGAGCGTACTATTGAGTTTTTGCACCAACAGCTGGGTTAAGAGTTTGTATTCCCCAAGAGAGGAGCCGAAGGGCGGTTTCCGTTATATCGTCAAGGAGAGGCATCATGAAATTTCTGCTCACCTCTGGTGGCATCAGCAACGACAGCATTCGCAACACTCTAGTTGATCTGTTGGGTAAACCCATTGCCGAGTCCCGTGCCCTCTGTATTCCCACTGCGGTGTATGCTATGGCCGGTGGTGCTGCTATGGCCTGGCGTCTGATCTCTGGATTAGCTGCCACTCCCTTGTGCGAAGTGGGTTGGAAGTCGTTGGGAGTGCTGGAACTCACCGCGCTCCCCAGCATTCAAAAAGAACATTGGGTCTCCATGGTCCAGGAGACTGACGCCCTGCTGGTTGGAGGCGGCGATCCCATGTATCTGCGCTACTGGATGCAGCAATCGGGACTGGCAGACCTCTTGCCGTCGTTGCGCGAGACGGTCTACGTGGGGGTGAGTGCCGGAAGCATGGTGATGACCCCCAAGGTTGGGGAGGACTTCGTCCGCTGGAATCCGCCTACGGGCGGCGACAAAGCACTGGGACTGGTGGATTTTTCGTTATTTCCGCACCTAGATCACGAGAAAATGCCGGACAATTCCCTGGTCGACGCAGAAAGATGGGCCGCCGGGATAGCAGTACCAGCGTATGCAATCGACGATCAGACCGCCATCAAAGTGGTCGATGGTGTCGTCGAAGTGGTTTCCGAAGGCCATTGGAAACTGTTTACACCCTAACGTATCAGGGGGCAGCGCACGACTGGAAGTGATACCTCTGCTTGACTTGCTCTCCAGTCGTACCTATCCTATCTTCTAGTACTTACCCGAATGAAGATCAGTATTCCGCCTACGATTGCCACGAGCGTTGCCACGTGTATAAAGGTCGTCGCGACGAGGAATGTGCCTGTCGGGAGCAGGATGGCGAGCGATGTCTGGAGTGCTGCGTTGGCAAGGCTGGCAATGCCGACAATGAGCGTGATTGTGGAAATTCGCTTGACCACTGCTGGATCGGCCAGTGCGCCTTCGACCTGCGTGGCGTGTGCAGTATTTTTCGTCGAGCGCAGGGTGAGAAGCAGGAAGACTGGCTTTCCCATCATATATGAGATGAGGCACACCAGCCCGATCACTCCGCCCAGCAGTGCGTGATGGAGTTTGAGTGGCAATGCGCCCACGCCGAAGATGACCGAAATGGCAAGCGTGATGCCGTAGGCTGCGACACCGAGCAGCCCAAATACATCGAGACGCCGCTGCCATAACGAGGAGCCGAGCGTCCACGCGACTGGAATGAACCAGGCGAGCGCAAGAGCCTCAACGTCGTTCTTCACGAGAGGACGAATGACGAAGTAGACAAGCAAAGGCGAAAGGATGCTAATTGCCAGTCTCACAAGCTGGAGTGCTGGATTGTTTTGTTGATGCGTAACCATAGCGTTATCCTCTTCTCAGATCGGTTTAAAGCCCTTTGATTGCGGCATCGACGACCTTACTGGCATAGTCCTGGACAATGTTGGCGTGTCCCGCGCCTTTGATAACGACTGGTTCCACATGCAGGTACGTGCGCGCGGCCCACTGCTCCCATTCAGGGCGAATCGCGTCGTCTTTTTCTCCAGAAATGTAGACGTACTCCACCTTTGGCAGTTCTGTGAGCGGGCAGATTTCGTTCATGCCAATGGCCTGCAGTGCCAGGAAGCGCGTGACAAAGTTCGCCCAGACCTTTTCGCCTTTGGAGCCTTGCACGAAAGATTGACCTGGATGTGGAATTACTGCGTTGATCATTACAATGCGTCGTATAGGTCGGGCGGCTGCCACTAGCGGCATGAACAGTCCCTGGTTAGAGACGCCGATCAAGGCAATCTCACCCTCAACGTCACGCAGGGCCTCGACCATAAACTTTGCGCGCTCCTGATTGGGCGTTTTTGTGGCATTGATCTTGTACGTGACGGGGCCTTGATCCGTCATCTGCGTTTGCTCTCCTGGCGTAGAACGATAAACCCGCTGTCGCGTGGAACGGAAGATACGGCATGGGAAACCGCGTTTCTCGAACTCCGTCTGTAGAGGTTCCCATGCCCCCACCTGATTGACTGCCTCATACCCATGAATCGCGAATGTAATCATACACTCACTGCCTTTCGTATTCCGCAGAGTAAGACGCTCGCGCATCTAGCACCGGCCTCTCTCGGAGAGACTGGCTTAACTCTGTAGATCGGTTACCTTGCGGGTTGCCTGGTCAAACAGCGTCACCAGTTCCTGTGCATACCTGTTCGCGTCAAGAGTTGGATTGGCGATGAAGAGAGGAGGCAACGCATCAATGGCTCTTCTGATGGTCACGGCCATCACGTGCAGATCGAAATCCCGGAAATCACTTGCGTGTTGACCTTTGCGCAAAAGGGTTTCTAAAGCCGTCAGCACAGGTTTCTCGGTGGCGACACCATAGCGAAGTTTGCCCTCTTCCGTGCGAAAGTTAATGGCGATTTCCATGATCGCCATCATTTGCGTAAGATGCGTGCTGATGTACTCGACATGCGACTGGATGTAGGCTTGCAAGCGCAGTCGGGCAGTTGGTTGTTCGGCTATTCGAGGCCCGATAAAGCGCGCGGCATCTGTGTAAATCTCCTTCACCGCCTGCTCGATCAACTCCTCTTTACTGCTGAAGTAATAGGTAATGATGCTTTTGCTGATGTCAGCGCGTTTCGCAATTTGAGCCAACGAGGCCTGAGCATAGCCCAGTGTGGCAATCGTTTCGATGGTGCATTCTATGAGCTGTGTTCGTCTGGCTGTTTCGATAAAAGAAGGACGTTTTTGTCCATCCGGTGTATTTTTCGTCCGCATGGACAAATTATAACACGAATGGACAAAAAATGTCAAGCTGTGTTTAGCCTTGCACGTTCCACACCATCACGGTGCCGTCCGCGCTGGCGGAGGCCAGTGCTTTGCCATCGGGTGACCACGCCACGCCGAAAATGATGTCGTTCTGACCGTGCAAGCGCAGGCGCGTCTGGCCCGTCGTGGCATTCCAGATGCGCACGCTGTCGTCATCGCCGCCGGAGGCAAGCTCCTTGCCATCAGGTGACCATGCCAGAGCGTAGACCTGCCCGTTATCGCCCGTGTAGGTCAGCACGCTCTGGCCCGTTGCGGCATTCCAGACCTGTGCGGAGTTGTTGGCGGTCACGGGTCCGTTCGCGCCTGCCGCCCCCGTTCCTGCTGAGATCTCTTTGCCGTCCGGCGACCATGCCACCGACCAGACCGGAGCCATCAGACCCTTGTAGGTTGAGATAGTCTGTCCGCTTTTGGCGTTCCAGACCTGGACCGTCTGGTCATAACTGGCGGAAGCGATCTCTTTGCCATCGGGCGACCACGCGACATGCGCGACCGCCGCGCTATGTCCCTTGTAGGTCAGGAGTTTCTTGCCGCCGTGTACATCCCAGACATCAACGGTGTTATCCTGGCTGCCCGACGCCAGATACGCGCCGTCGGGCGACCATGCCAGTCCCTCGATTGCATCGCTCTGATCTTGATATTTGGCGAGCGTATGGCCCGTTGCCGCATCCAGTAGCACAACTGAGCCGCTGATGCCACCGGCCGCGATCTGCTTGCCATCGGGCGACCACGCGATAGCAAAGGTATAGCGGTCGGTCGTGACGTTCCAGCGCGTCGTGCCCGTTTTGGCATCCCAGACCTGCACCGTGCCATCGTTGCCGCACGAGGCCAACAGTTTGCTATCGGGCGACCAGACCACGCCAATCGCAGGACCCGTGTGGCCCTTGTAGGTAACAAACGCGCTCGTCAGAGTTGGCACGGACTCTGTCGGCGTGGCAGTAGGTGTTGGCACGTGCGTGGGCGTGGGACTAGATGAATTATTCACCGATGAGCCTCCTGTAGATGTACACGCGCCCATCAGCAAGAGCAGACAGGCGCACAACAGAGAGATTGTCTTCTTGTGCATAGGACCCCCTTTATTATTGTGAAAGGCACAACCACCTCGACATAGCGAGCGTACCATACACAAGAGCATTCGTCATGCGCCAAAAGACGTATTCATGAGGTCAGCAGGCCAAGCATTCTGGCTTTGGCAAGGGCGGAGGTGCGGCTATGAGCATCGAGCTTGCCATAGATGTGTTCCAGGTGCTTCTTGACCGTCGCGGGAGCGATCACCAGACGGTGCGCGATTTCTTGATTGGCGTGCCCCTCAGCCACGAGGCGCAACACGGCATATTCGCGCTCGCTCAACGGCTCCTGTAGCTCTACAGGCTGTTGTGTGGGGGGTGGGATATCGGCGGGCAAACGGCGCGCCATACTGTGTTCGAGCAAGTGATACCGCTGATACAGATAGCTTGCCTTCTGCTGATAGATGACATCGTACAGGCGCGTCAGTGTGGCCCGTGTATCGGCAAACTGTTCGTGCTGATAGGTGAAGAAGAGTTGGTCAGCCAGCAGGTCGGAGACGGTATAGCAGTCGCTAAAGACCTGGGCCAGCGCCAGCGCGTTGTGCGTGTACATCTGCGCTCGCCCATAGTCCTCTTGCACACGGGCTAGCTCGGCCTGCACTGCTAGCGTGAAGAGCTGCTGATAGGGTGTCGGCTGTGTAGATGATAGCATAGCGAGTTGCAGACAGTGGCAAAAATCCTGACAGGCTATCTCAACATCACCCGCGTGGCGTGCGCGAAAGCCGCGAATGAAGAGCGCGACCGCGAGACTTTCATGATCGTTGGGGTGACACGTGTGCAACATGGTCTCGGCAAACTGGCGCGCAGATGGGTAGTCCCAGAGCAGGTCAGCGGTATAGGCGAAGCTGGCGAAGGGTTGCCAGAGACCCCACGCTGAACTTGCGCCCTCGGCCAGTTCCAGGCTGGTGTGCCAGAGACGATGGGCGGGGCGATACTTGCCATGCGCGAAGAGCAGACCCGCGAGCCGATTGATAAAGCGCGTGAGGCTGCGAATATCCAGGGTAGCGTGGCAGGCGGCAATGCCCAGGCGCAGGACATGCGTGACGGTAGCGTAATCGTGTAAGCGACTGACGGGATGGGCAAGGGCAGTGACCAGACGAATGACGCTCGGATAGTTGGAACGCCGCCACGCGTCCATCAGGGCGACGGAGAGAAATTCCCACTCCTGCTCTAATTGCAGAACATTTCCCGCGTAATGCTCCACGTAAGCCAGGGCATAGCTCAGTACATCGCGTCGAGTTGTATTGGCAAGCTCTGGCACAAACTGTTCCAGGCGTGTCAATTCGCGCGCGGTCCAGGCGGCATCAGGCAAGAAGTCAGCGCAAGAAGGCGCACGAGATGGACTTGGTGAGTCAGACACGTGTAGCATAGTGCTTGCCTCCTTGCCGACGTGCGGCATACTTACTGGAAATGCGGAACGACGTGTGAAACGAAGTATTCCAGCGTGGGAATGTCCAGAAAGCGAAACATAAAATGCGTGACACCGATGGCATGAAACTGTTCGATCTCGCGGATCACCTCGTCTGCTGTGCCCGCGACAAAATGTTTCTGCGGGTTGCGCGCCACCTGGGCGGGGTCTGACGCCACGCTGACCGTGCCGAGATAGCTGAGCGTGATCTCTGAGAAGTCGCGCCCAATGCGTTCGCAGTGCTGTTTCAATATCGTCGCTTTGCGTGCATAATCCTCTGGCGGACAGGAGTTGAAATTCCACCAATCGGCGTAGCGTGCCACGATGGCAAGCGTGCGCTGCTCACCGCCGCCACCGATCAGGAGCGGAATGTTTGGCGTGGGCTGTGGTGAGCAATAGGCATTCTGTATATGGTAGTGCTGACCATGCAGGGTTGCGGGCTGTGTCTGCCACATGCTTTTCATGATCTGCGCGGCCTCCTCAAGCTGCTCCAGGCGCGTCTTCACGGGCGGGAATGGGTAGCCATAGGCGCGATACTCGTCTTCTTTCCAGCCCGCGCCCAGGCCGAGAATGATGCGTCCGCCTGTCAGCGCGTGCAGGTTTGCGGCCATCTTGGCGACCAGGGCGGGATTGCGATACGACTGCGCGAGGACCAGCGTGCCGATTGTGAAGCGTGGATACATACCCGCGAGATAGGCGAGTGTACTCAGGCATTCCAGACTCTCTGTTGCGCCCCACTGTAGATGGTCCTCCATCCACAGCGTGCTAAAACCCTCCGAGAGTGCCTGAATACACATCTGATTGAAGGTGATAAGCTCATCAAAGGTAAAACGCGCATCACTGGGCCTGAGCATCAGGCCAAAATCGACAGTAGCCATAGCAGTCATCCTCTATTCTGTAACAAGTTTTTCCTGCATTATACCATTCACGAGCGAGGAAAATGCTCTTGACGTACCGGAACATGTGCGTTATGCTCATAGCAGGGTTATTGCCCGTTAGCTCAATGGAAGAGTCCGCGGTGTGTAAGGAATGCACATATGCCCAGATATGTCTCAACGCTCGGTTTTCCCGTCACGACTGAGCAAGATTTTCGCCACTATGTGTACGAAAGCACGGAATTTGGAGAGAAGATAGAGACGCCCAATGGCTCCTATACCTGTTGGATGCCGGGAAACGGCATAGAGCTATGGGCGCAAACCAATCGCCATCGCAGGCTGCTTGGTATGAACCCCCATTTTCATGGCAACGCCCGCGCACGTGTACGCATTACGGGGCGCATTCCACGCTACGAGTGCAGTATTCTGGATGGCGCATTTTACGCCTGGGCCTGTCCCGACACAACTGTTGCGGATGGCGGCCTCTTCCCCTATGTCTTTGATGTGCCAGATTACGATACCTACCACGATCTGCCTCTTCCTGATGTCGTGACAGTACAGCTTGCCGCCTTCGCTAACGTGCTTCAGGGCTTCGCGACTGAGGAATGCTATAGAGCAGCGCGAGGTAAAGGCAGCAAGCGTTCAGCCATTGCGTTTCAGCCAAACGGTTTATTCACGCCGGATGGTAGAACGCGACGGCCCGCTCAGGCCCAGGTGACATTTAGCGGGCGTGTGCTTGCTGTGAAGATGATTGTTAACCCCGTCACGTGGCAGAAATTTTATGGTGCGCGTGTCCAGACGCTGATCGGCGAGGTCGACGTGGTGGCTGATCCGCAAGTGGTGCAGGGGCCAATTGTCGTGGGCGGTATCGTGCATGGAGATTTCTGGCTTTCGGGCCGCATTCTCCACGCACATTGATGTTATATCCAAATCGTAGTGTTCTGTCAAACGTCATTCCGCACGTTTTTTGTGTCTGGGAGCAGGGCGTGATAAATCACGCCCCTACAAATAATAAAGGCATAACGTGTATCATATCATTGTAGGGGCGTGATTTATCACGCCAATACGCATTTTTTCTACGATGTATCAATCGATGTAGTCGTGCATGAGACACAAATTGCTGCATGACACCCACAAGGGGTGTCACTACATCTCATGCATCTTGTGGGGTGGTAACATGTAGTGACACCCCTTGTGGGTGTCATGGATAGGTATGCAATGACGCTTGACAAAGCAGTAGGGACCGATTTATCGCGTCCGCTGCCGATGGGCTAAAAATGTTCATTTTATACGGCAGAAGCGAGATATAAGTATTTAGAGGATGGGCCAATCCAGGCCAGCCGAGGCGTAGATGGCCTCGATGGTCGCCATGTTCTCAAGCGTCTCGTTCAGGCGGAAGGCTGGCTCTTGTGCGGAACGAATACACCTGGCGAAATGTTCGACCTCAAGCTGATATTGATCGACGCGCTCAAAGTTCTGCTCGTTGATCTGTCCGTTTTTCATGATAAAGACCGTCGTTTCGCGAATACCGGGTGTGAAAGGGACGGGAATGGTAATAATGCCCTGCTCACCGATAATCTCAGCACCCTGGCGGGCAGGGGTTTCAAACGACGCGTCGATCAGGCCGAAACGGCCCTCGCCAAAGTCCAGTACGGCATTGGTCGCCACCTCGACGCTGAGCGCACTGTGTCGATACACACGGGCAGCAACCGATCTGGGTGCTTCGCCAAAGACTGCGCGACAGAGGTTGACGGGATAGCAACCGACATCCATCAGCGAGCCGCCTGCCAGTTCTGCGTTGAGGCGAATATTTTCCGGGTGGGCACGAATATCGAAGGCGAACGAGGCGCGTACCTGACGCACGGGACCAATCAGGCCCATCTTGATCTGGGCCAGCACCCAGCGCGTTTGTGGATGGAAGCGGTACATAAAGGCTTCCATCAAGAGCCGATCACTGGCCCGTGCGGCGTCAACAATCTTGCGTGCTTCCTGCTGCGTGACCGCCAGTGGCTTTTCGCATAGGACGTGTTTGCCAGCTTCTAAGGCCTTGATCGTCCACTCGGCGTGCAGGCTGTTGGGCAACGGAATGTAGATGGCCTCGATAGCGGGGTCTTGGATGATTTGCTCGTAATCCGTGTAGAAACGCACTTCAGGAGCAAACGAGTAGAGCGAGGCAGCGCGCTGCGTGTCGCGGCTGGCAACCGCAACAAGCTTACCGTTTGCTGAGGCGCGAACAGCGGGAGCAACGGCCTTTACGCCAATGTTGGCTGCACTGATGATGCCCCAGCGCACAGGGGAAATGGACGTATCTGCCTGTGGTTGCATAGATAGTATATCCTTCCTGGTCTGAAATAGCGTAGAGGAGTAAGATGGCTCTTACTCCTTTATGCTACCACATTGGTTATGGCGAGGATCAGGCCAGATGGATTTTCTGCGCAAAGTGCAGCACGGCAGCGGTGGGGCGTTGTAACCAGCGGCGTAGCAGCGTGACGATTAGTGCGGCAAGGAGACCATCCAGCGCGCCGCCGAGAATATCGCCAGGGTAGTGGACGCCGACGAAGACACGCGCAATGCCGATTGCGCAGGCGATAGCGAGGGCGACCAGCATGAGCAGCAAGGGTGTCAGAAACGCGACAGCATAACCACTTCCTATAGCCGAAGATCGTCTGCGCCACGCATTGCGGATGAGTGGCAATAGGGCAAAGATAATCATGCCCAGAACAGCGAACGACCACGCGGCATGATCGCTGGGAAACGAGTCATCGGCAGGATGGGTGACTAAGAGATGCACAACATGCGAGACAAACGGGCGAGGCTCAAAGATAAAGTGTTCGAGCAGCAGGTTGACGCCATAGGCAAGGATGCAGGCGAACCCGACCCAGAGAACAACGGCGCGGCTCTCTTGCACAATCTCAGCCTCACCAGGACGCAATGAACGCTTGCGCCAGCTGAGCGGCCTGCCCCATAGCGCGAGCAGTAGTAGCGGCCAGAAGAAGATCAGCATATTGGCACAGAAGATCATCACATTATCGACAAAGGTATAATGTCCTGCTTCGGAGTTAATGTGTTGAAACAGTAGATAGTTGAGATGTAACAGGGTAGACATCCCCGAATCCTCCTCATACGTTTTAAGAATGGTGACTGTCCCTAATCATACGCATGTTATTATGAGAACGCAATGAAACAGCTCCTTTGGGCCAAGCGGGGGTGAGCTTGACGCCTTCTTGCAGCGTATGTTATCATAGAAGTGATACAAGGTATCAATATTATCGGATTGGCGAAGGAAGATGTGTCATGCAACAGGAAGCGATTGTCGAATTAGAGCATGTGATGCTCAAACGGGGTGGGCGCACGATTTTAGAGGATGTGACGCTCACGATAGGGGCGGGTGAGTTTGTGGTGATTCTGGG